>CAISYK010000786.1 GCA_903889605.1 uncultured Bacteroidota bacterium | reverse complement strand
GTACTATTTGTGAAGGACAAAATGTACTTTTTATTGCTATGCCTATAGGTTTTACTAATTATGAATTTTTTGATGCAGGTATTTCGGTGCAGAACAGCAGCAGTATAAGTTATTCAACTACCGGATTATTGCCCGGCAACAGCATTACTGTTGTTGCAACTAATGCAGGATGCACAGGTCTGCCCAGCAATGCTGAAGTAACAACTGTAAATCTTGCCCCGCAAATTATACTTACAAGCTCTGATGCTGACAACGTTTTATGCGGCTCAGGGCAAAGTATAACTTTTACTGCATCGCCTGCAGGATTTACGAATTATGATTTTTTAAATGGAGGATCCAATATACAAAGCGGTGTAAGTAATACCTATACTACCACAACCCTTGCAAACGGCAGCAGTATTGAAGTAATTGCAACAAGTTCATCAGGATGTGTTGGGCAGACTAGTAATGCCATTGTAACAAGTGTAAACCCGACACCAAATGCATGGCTTGGAAGTTCCGACCCGGATAATATAATATGTCAGAATGAATTGATCACTTTTACTTCCATACCAGCAGGATATTCTAGTTATGAATTTTATAACGCTGGAGTTTCGGTACAAAACGGTCCAAATAATACATACACAACCGCATTGAATCCTGGAAACGGTATTACTGTTATTGCGTCAAACCTTGGATGCTTAAGTACTGTGAGCAATGCAATCACAGTTACAATTATTCCGGCAGATGCAGTAAATGGAGGCAATGATTTTTCAGTTTGTTTCAGTGAAACCCCTGTTGCTCTTATTGGTGCAACACCGCCAAACGGTACCTGGACAGGTTCAGGAATAACCAATCCTGCCGGTCAGTTTAACCCTGCCACAGCTGGAGCTGGTGTTCATAAGCTGGTATATGCTTTTACTAATGCAAACAACTGTACAGGATATGACACAGTATTTGCTGTCGTTAATCCTGTACCAATAATAAACAGCACACCGGCTTCCGCTTCTATTTGTCAAGGATTATCAGTGTTTTTAACAGCAAGCGGTGCAAACACTTATTCATGGTCTCCCTCAGCGGGGTTAAGCTCTTCCTCTGGCAGTTCTGTTTCTGCAAGCCCAGCCGCTGCAACAACTTATACCGTTATAGGTACCAGCAATAATTGTTCTGATACCGCATTTTCTACAGTAACTGTTAATCCATTACCAAACGTAACTATTTCAGGCAACACAACAATAGCTGCTTGTGAAAGCACTGTTCTATATGCTTTCCCTTCGTCCGGCGGAACGTATTCCTGGGGACCGCTTATCAATATGGTATGTAATACATGCCAATCAGTTACAGTATCACCTTCTGCTTCACAAAAATATTATGTTAACTATACTGATAATAATGGATGTATGGATTCAGATACCATAACTGTAAATTTATTAAGTATTTATAACTATTTTATGCCTACTGGATTTTCACCTAATGGCGATGGTGTTAATGATTCATTGCATGTTCATGGCCGAGGCATTGAATCAATCAGCTTAAAAATATTTGACAGAATAGGAGAGAAAGTTTTTGAAAGCACTGATATTGAAAAAGGCTGGGATGGGAAATTTCATGATGTACCTATGAATGACGGGACATTTGTTTACCTTTTGGAAGTTAAGTATTGTAACGGAGAAATAAAGAAAGAACAAGGTAGTTTAACGCTTGTTAGGTAAAAGAGATTATAGATGTTAGATATTTGAAGTTCATCGGTTTGAAGTATCATGGAAGGTTTTTTTCAGCCATCCTCCCATAACCTTAAAACTTATTCATTTAATAAAATATAAAAAGAAATAACACAATGAAATATTCACCAGTTCTTCTTCAGTTTGCAAGACTATTTGCGGCTCCTATAATGAGGCTTGCTGTGTGTTTTATATTATTATTCTTCTCCTTATTTTCAAGAGGGCCTGAGGGTGCCTATGCTCAAGACCCGCATTTTTCACAATTTTTTTATTCTCCTTTAACTATAAACCCAGCCAATACAGGAGTTTTTAACGGCGATATAAGAGTATCTACAGTATACCGTATGCAG
>CAISYK010000785.1 GCA_903889605.1 uncultured Bacteroidota bacterium | reverse complement strand
CACTTTTTAATTTCAACAAAAAATAATCTGTTAATGTTAAATCCAGCTTTTCAGCTTGCTCACAGCACGTTTCATATATCGGGTAAGGAATCCTAAAACATACGCTTCTTGTTTTATTTACGAAAGTTTGTATTGCAGTGTTATTCATTGTATAACGTGTTATTACGGTGTATTACAGTTTTGTATTACAAAGGTATTTCAAGTAAGTTCCGCAGGCAATTATTTTAAGGGTGTGGTGTTACTGTTTATAGATAATCTGTAACTATTAGAGTAAATTCATTTCATTCTGAAAGCTCTTTGTTTGCAAGCAGAATTATGGTATTTTTTATTTTTTCGTTTAATTGTGATCGGCTCCCCACATCCTTCACAAATTATTTCAGCATTATGAGGTTTGTTCCTATTGTAGTTATCAATAATATTATCTAATTCCCACAACGTACCGTTTTCAATATTTTCTTTTATGGCTTTTTCTGCATCTCTAATTAAGATTGAAAAAGCATATTCTTTTTTTTGTGTCATTTGGTTTCTTTTTTAAATTAATCAATAGGGCTATTTTTGCCCATTTTTATTCCATCTAAAATTGTTTTTTTTGCAGCATCTAAACTGTTTATATTTCTATTTTGTATTGCTTCCTCCAAAGCAATAATAGCATCATCTTCGTTCACTACCCCAGTAATAATATAACCACCTATTAACCTTGCGGCTTTAAATAATATATTATGTTTCTCACCATCCGGTGCTTGATGAATCATTTTTATCGCAACATCAATTTTATTCGTCGTTTTAAATTTTGATGTTATTGCCGGATATTTTTTAACAGGTTCTTCATATCTATTTAAAATTGTGGCATTGTGATTAAAATATGCTTCAGGGTCATAAGCATAACCACGTAAACTCGATATGCTTTTTGGAGCAGGGTCTATGTTTATACCAAATTTTTCAAATGCTGTAAAACAGAATTGAAAATGTAAAAAATGTTTATCAGGATATGCTATCGGAATAAGCCCCCAATAACCTGTACCGGATACAGATAAACCACAATATGCAACATTTGAAATATTACTAATAAGGGTTTTTAATTCGTTATAATTTTCTATATGTTCATTACCTTTTTTATCAATATCAAACTGAATAAACCCTGTATGTTTCACAAGGTTTTTCATTGCTCGGTAAGTAAATATTCCACTCGGAGTAATAGCAGGCAGTTCAGCTTTTAATTTATCACGTTCAGCTTTAATATTAATTGACATAATAGTTTTCTGTTTTTCAAAATGCTTATCTGATTTCAACCACGTTAATAAATTAACTGGTTTTGGATTTGCCGGAGTATCGTAATTAACGAAACAACTTACCTCTATATCTAAAATGCTTCCCATCTTTTAGAAATGATGTTTGTAATTTGCAAAGCCTTATATAAGGGGTTGCAAACTTGCAAACGTGAAATTATGCTTGCAATTAACATCTGCAAACGAATTTTGCAAACTTGCAAACAGTTAATATTAAAAGGTTTCATTAGGAATAAGTTTATAGTAAATTATTTTTTCTTTGAT
>CAISYK010000784.1 GCA_903889605.1 uncultured Bacteroidota bacterium | reverse complement strand
ATCGTCGGGTACACTCAGCTGCAAATCGGCCCAGAGACTAGAGCCCGGAGTTGAATCTTTGATGTAAATATCAAGTGCACCTTTTTGCGGCTGCCCTTCTGCGTAATTTTTCAGGTCCCTTGACTCGAAGGCAAAAGTACTATTGTCAGGGTCACTGTATGAAACCCTGTTTTTATATGCAGGGTTTTCTATTTCAGAATCTTTATAAATTTCATCAACTTTTTGCATAACAGATATAAAGTCGGAAGCTCCTATTCCCTTGCTGTCAAGTATTTTTAATGCAATAAATATTAAAGGCAGCCCGCCATTTTCAGGTCGGGAACCTTTTGGATAAAAAAATATTTTATCAAAGGGATCAAAACCTCCAAAACTCTCCCAACCCAAAGGAACATGGATTTTGGATGCAAGCAGATTTGCTCTGACAACTGCATAACCCTCATTTTTTTGAACTATCTCTAAGTGCGGGGTTCCATATTCTGTGACATTTGGAAATGCAGTTTTGGGATCAAGGCTGTCCGTGTTATCACTTAAGGAAAACTCTTTATAATTTGCTGAAGTGAAAAATATTTTTTTTGTTTTTGAATTCATATATGAGTTAGTCTAATTACAATTCGGAATGTTAGCTGAAAAAAAAATTTAATATGTATTATTATCCACTCATTACGAAAAAAAACGCTGCACTATATTAAGTTAAGTATTCAGCTTTGTATAAAGCTGAGTGAAAAAGAAACAAGTTTGAACTTGCAATCTATTTATGCATTAGGCTTTTATGTTTAATAATTTTATTGCGATTTGATTTCCATCTTTGTTTATCTATTCTATAAATATACACATCAAAATCTTCCCATTTTGTTTTTTTTTCACGTTCTAGGCCATTTTTGTCAGCAACTCTCTGTGATTTTATATTTCCTACATCAATAATTGAAATTACAGAATCTGCTAAATTGTTTTTAAAAGCCAAGTCAATAAAAAGGCTTGCTGATTCAGGCGCGAAACCTTGTCCCCAATTCTTTTTAAAAATATGATAACCAACTTCTATTTCCTTCTTTCCATCAACCTCCTGTTTTAAAAGCCCGCACTGTCCAATAAAATTATTTGTCTTTTTTTCAATAAGCGCCTGCAGACCGAATCTGTTTTCAGCATAACGGTTAATCTGTTTGTTAATCCAATACTTTGATCTGTCATCATAGGAAGACAACCCTAAATTTGGAAAGAATTCAACCGCCTCTTTATCCTTAAAAAAATCAGCCCATTTAACAATGTCTTCCCCGATTAATTTACGGGTTATAAGCCGGATGGTTTGCAGATTTTCAGGATAAATATATGCTGTCATAAAATTGTTGAAATTACGCTTGACGTTTCTGTGATTGTTCTAATAAAAAAGATGTTTGATTCAGAAATTTATACGGTATAACTATGCTGTTTTGTTTCTAAACTCTTATCCCCATCACCAATATGTCATCAATTTGTTCCTTGCTGCCTTGCCATTCATAAAGTATATTTTCTAATTTTTGCCCTTGTTCATCCATTGTTAGCTGGCTAATATTCAGAAGCATTTCTCGGAATGGCTGATAAAAAATTTTTTCATTAATAGGGCCGCCTTTTTGGTCGGCAAATCCATCAGTAAAAATGTAAAAGCTGTCTCCTTTTTCTAAAGAAATTTTATGATTAATAAATTGGTGACTGCCGCGTGAAATCCCTAAAGAACGCCTGTCAGCCTTTATTTCTGTTAGTAATCCTTTTTGTATCAGATACAATGAATTATGTGCTCCGGCATATTCCAGTTCGAGGGTTTGATAATTAATTTTACATAAAGCAATATCCATCCCATCTTTCACCACTCCAATCTCATTTGTCTGCTTCAAAGCTTTAATTAATGCATTACTTAAATTATTTAAAATTAATGCAGGCTCGTAAACCTGATGTTCTTTAACTAATTGGTCTAATAAATTATGTCCCATAATACTCATAAAAGCTCCGGGAACTCCGTGCCCCGTGCAATCTACTGCTGCAATCAATACTTGGTTTTCATCTATAGAGTGCACCCAGTAAAAATCTCCGCTTACAATATTTTTGGGGTTAAAAAAAACAAAGGAATCCGGGAAAAGTGTATTTACTAATTCCTTTGACGGCAGTATAGCCTGCTGTATGCGCTTTGCGTAATATATGCTGTCGGTAATGTTTTGATTTTTTTGTTGAATCTCATCTTCCGCCTGTTTACGTTCAGTAACATCCATATCTATCACAACTAATTTTTTGATGGTGCCGCTTTCATTCAAAATTGGAGTGAGAGTACTTTGCACCCACTTACGACTTCCGTCTTTAGCGATGTTTAATGCCAGGTAGGTTAACGGTTTTTTATTTTCTATACTTTGATGTATCAGGGATTTTATTTCCGGACTGGCACTTATTTCTTCCAATGTATTACCTTGTTGTTTTAAATCTTCCAATGTATAACCAAATAAACGGGTAAGACCTGCATTGCACCATTCTATTTCACCGTGCGGCCCGCAGATCAATACCCCATTGTCTGTTTCACTGGCAACAATAGAAAGTTTTTCTAATTCAACATTCAACCGTTGTTTTTGCCTATTGCTCCTATAAACAAACATTGCAAAAACAATAACCAGCAAAGCGAATCCTAAAACTGAGAATAAAATAATCTGCTGCCGGCGTTTCTCTTCAACAGCCATAGTAGCCTGGGTTTCCTTGTCTTTGTTTAACGATTCTATAGATTTATCTTTTTGGTCGCTGTCATATTTGGCTGCCATTTCTGTCATTTGTTTGCTTGATTGCTCATTTAGGAGTGTGTCTTTAATATCTGAGTATAGTTTATTGTATTTATATGCATTTTTAAAATCGCCTTTTTTTTCATACAATGCGGATAAGCCCAAGTATATTCCTTTAGTTCCGTCTTTCCTTCCTAATTCTTTGCTTAAAATTAGTGCACGGTTAAGATTGATTAAGGCCTCATCCAGTTTATTCTGTTTAACAAGGATATTTCCGATATTTGAGTACGAATTTGACGTTCCATTTTTATCTCCGATTTCCTGGCTTATTTTTAAAGATTTTAAATGACAGGCTACAGCCTTTTTGTATTCCATCTGGGTTTCGTAAACATTTCCGATATTGTTGTAAGCGGAAACTACTCCTGATTTATTCCCAATTTCTTCACTAATTTTCAAGGATTTCAAATAGCTGTCCAGTGACATTGCATATTTATCAGCAGCAGTTT
>CAISYK010000783.1 GCA_903889605.1 uncultured Bacteroidota bacterium | reverse complement strand
TATTGAAGAGATTGTAAAAAACCAAAAAGGTAATGTTTTAGATTCAAAAAAGTGCTTCATTTTTTACCTATTTCTGTATTTCATGATACTTTTGAAAAAGGGATGACACTCGTTTATTTTTTCAATTTTCCCTTAAAAACTTTTTTGAATTTGTCAACTTTGGGTTTAACAACAAATTGGCAGTAGGACTCATTACCATGCATGTTAAAGTAATTGGTATGGTAATCTTCAGCTTTGTAAAACACTGTAAAGGGGCTTATTTCAGTAGCAATAAGGTTGTCCCAGGCATCAGACTCATCAATTTCTTTTTTTTGTTTTTCAGCGAGTTCTTTTTCCTTTTCGTTTTTATAAAAAATAACAGAACGGTATTGAGTTCCAATATCATTTCCCTGCCGGTTTATTTGGGTAGGATCATGCGTTTTCCAGAATACAGCCAACAGCTCATCATAACTGATTTTAGCCGGATCGTATATAATCTGACAAACTTCGGCATGCCCGGTGGTACCTAAACATACTTCCTTATAGGTTGGATTTTCAACTGAACCTCCCGAAAACCCAGACGTAACAGACTGTACTCCATCCAACATTTGAAATTGAGCTTCTACGCACCAAAAACATCCGGCACCAAAAATTGCAGTATCCATTGTATTTAAATTATTTGTTGATGATTCATCATTCTTTGATATATCCATTTTATTATATGGCTGTTTTTGAAAACAGGATGAAAAAATTGTATGACACGATACAAAAGCTAAAAATAAAAAAACATATTTCATTTTAGATCGATTTCCTTTAATGGTATAATAAAGCTGCCGATACTAAATTACGAATAATTATTTATTTTATTAAATATCCAAATATAAAACTCAAAGAAAGAATTAAATAAAACAGATCATTAAGGGTTTGGGATCATGGAAAATGAATAAAAAAACACTCAAAACCAAGGTTCCGGAATTTTCCAAAACAAGGAAATCTTAGATAATTAAATAGTTCAAACTCCCGACATTGTAAACAGACATTGATGATAATCTGCAATTTTAACTATTTTGTTCTGAACTCCTTTGAAATTTCTTTAAAATAGGCTGAAATAAACTGCGGATCCTGCTCATTTAATACAGCGAGGTTTTCATTGCTCAAAATCCATTTATATTCAACTTTCCCTGTCTCGATTTTAGATTTTCCTGCGTCATACTTCCTTTTATATGAGATGAAATTTTCTGTTCGTTCGGCAATATTATCATCGCTTAATGGGCTGATCCAAATTGCAGGATCATTTAATTTTATCCAAACAACAATTCTTTTTGCAATTCTTTTGTCTAATAAATTCTGCAAAGCTTGTCCATTAAGCAATGATTTTTCTCCACCGATAATATTTAATTCTTTAACTCCGATAAGTGAATCATTTATAAGGCATTCAACCAAAGTGGCTCCATTGCTGTGTGCTATCAAACGATTAAACTTTTTGTCCTTAAGTTTTTCAAGTTCAGCTTTGGATCTTGCAGATGATAATGAAAATGCTTCGGCTTTATTTTGGTCATCTTTTTTACCTGCTGCCTCCATGGGATCATTTTCCGGTTTTGGCATAACAAACGATACAATAACAAACCCGGAATCAGCCAGATTCTTTGTCCGTTTATTATTAATTTCCTTATAGGACACGCCGGTAAACGGACTTTTCAAACTATCTTCTAACGCTTTGTCTGCTTCCAGTTGAGTGTACATACTCAAAACTACACCTTCATTAAAAGGCGTTTTAATCTTTTGTTTTTTAATGTTAGTTTTTGTTAATTCCTGTGCTATCCGAACTTTATCTAACTTAAGATTTTTTGCAGAAACTGCCATACTATTTTGGAAATCATCCCATAATTTTTGATCTGTTTTAAGCGTATAATATGTTATTATTGAAAGTTTGTCTAATGCAGGATCCATATATACCACTTCTTCTATTTCAGTATTAAATGCATTTATTTTGGGGATCACCGCATTTATTTTAGATATCAGGATATCCATATCTGACTGACATTTTTTGTATTACGTAGAGTTAGCTTTTAATTCTTTACATTTTTGATCTAATACTCTTTTTTCTTCCATCAGTTTTTCACTTTCAATCTTAAGCTTTTCGCTTTTGTCATTGTAAAGTGTAAAACTAGTTTTATCAAGCCCTTTAGGCACAATATTTTGATCAGGCAATGTAAGTTTTTCGGATTGCTGCGCATTGCTGAAATTTAATATAAACAAG
>CAISYK010000782.1 GCA_903889605.1 uncultured Bacteroidota bacterium | reverse complement strand
CGTTTATTCGCAAAGCACGGATATGCGAAGCGGTATTGATTCATTGAGCGGTCTTGTAACCAATCAATTAAGGAAAAATCCATTAAGCGGCGATTTGTTTATTTTTCTTAATCGTCGAAAAACGCAGTTAAAACTATTGCATTGGCAAGATGATGGCTTTGCGTTATTTTTCAAACGATTGGAAAAAGGGACTTATGAATTACCATCATTAGATGGGAATTTATCAAGTCAAATTAATGCCGAACAATTACTTTTTATGCTTCAGGGCGTTGCATTAAAAACAGTACAAAAACGACTGCGTTATTCACATAAATATGTTAGCAAATAGGTGTATATTTATTAGCATTATCAGTACTTTTAGCGCATCTTTGCTTCGTGATAAAAAACGATTATAACACCTATTCTTCTAATGAATTTATTTCTGTTATTACGGAACAAAAATCTGTAATAACCGAACAAAAAAAACAAATAGATAATTTAAAACATCAGGTTAGTATTTTTCAGAAAATGGTGTTTGGTTCAAAGCAGGAACAACACAAAGCCATTGAAAATCCAGAACAAACGATCATAGAATTTACCGAAAAAGTAGATTTAGATTTACCTCAAGATATAGAAGAGCAAAAGAACTCCTTTCATCGCAAAAAAACAAATACAAAACGAACAGATTATTCAAAGCTGGATATACCAGCTGACTTGGAGCGTATTGTTACTGTGATAGAACCTTTAGATAAAACTGATGATATGGTTAAGATTGGCGAAGAAGTAACAGAGCTGCTTGCCATAACCCCGCAAAAGTTTTTTGTTAAAAAAATCATTCGCCCCAAATATGCAAAAGCAAACAAAGAAGGAATTGTTATAGCAGAACTTCCTTCGCGCCCATTGCAAGGCGGAATTGTAGATGTGAGTTTGTTAACCATGTTGCTGCTTGATAAGTACGTTGACCACATGCCGTTGTATCGTCAGCAAAAAAAATACGAACGATTAGGGGTGAAATTAAGTGAATCAACCTTAGGTAATTGGGTTGCAGAATCAATAAAGCTTTTTAGAATATCTGCATGTTGAATTAGTTGATCAAGTCAAAAAAAGCAAGTATCTGCAAGCCGACGAAACGCCAATAAAAGTATTGGATAAAGACAAAAAAGGGACAACACATAGAGGTTACTATTGGGTATATCACGATGTTGAGAATGGGCTTGTATTATATGAATATGACCCCAGCCGGGGACAAACGGCACCAGGTAATTTTTTATTGGATTACGAAGGCTACTTGCAAACAGATGGCTATGCGGTGTATGATGCGTTGCCTAACAAAAAAATAAAACTAGCAGGCTGCATGGCCCATGCACGAAGATATTTTTTTGATGCACAGCAAAATGATAATGCAAGAGCAATCTGGATGCTGGATAAACTACAAGAGTTATATGCCATTGAAGATGAGGCAAGAAAATTAAAACTTAATCATGAAGGACGCTTTATAATCAGACAAGAAAAAAGTGTCCCTCTGCTAACTGAAATGAAAAATTGGTTAAACGAAAACCAGTTACAGGTAACGCCAAAAAGCCCAATAGGTAAAGCTATGTCATACATGAACGTGAGATGGCATAAACTAATTGTATTTGCAAGTGATGGCATGTTGGAAATAGATAATAATCTTGTAGAAAATGCAATTAGACCAGTTGCTTTAGGAAGGAAAAATTATTTGTTTGCCGGTTCTCATGAAGCAGCAGCAAGAGCTGGAATTATTTACAGCTTTATTACCTGCTGCAAAAAAAACAATATCAATCCTTATAAATGGCTTGAAGAAACACTATCAAAATTACCAGATACAAAAAAATCTGACCTATATAAACTATTGCCAGTTAAATTACAAGACGCGGTAGAATAGAGGGATACTTACCAACGGCGATAAGAAGGTATTATCATAATATGAACGAAAAAACAAAATGAATGATAATATTAATTCAACCCCTCCCAAAATTTTCAGCCATAAAGGGAAGTTTGCAGTCCAGGCAAATCTCTTTGCATCTAACGGCAGAATGACAATCCATGCTGTAAAGCCTATAACCAAGCCACATACAACATACTTGTCCCATCCTTTCTGATCGGCTGTTCCCGGTAGTTTATATCTTTCGGCAAGCAATGATGGGTCTTTATAGTATAAATATATAATTGTAGAATAACAAAGTATAATAAACCAGATACTGAAAATCCAGCCTTCAACCCAATACCAGTCATTTGAAAGAAAAAGAAGTAATGCCGGGAATATCAAAATATAGACTAATGTGAAGACAATTTTACCTGCTGTTAACTTACTGTTGTCTGTTTTCATGATTTGATGATTCTTATGAATTTTATACTTTATTCTGTAATTATTAAAAGTATGAGATTCAATGTCGTTTAGTTAAGGTTATATTTCTAGATCAATCCCTTCGCGCAGTTCTCGACTCCGCTCGAACGGACATCGCCCGTAGTCATTTAGAGCGGAGTCGAGAAAGGGCGTTGGCATTTTATTTTTCTTAAAAAATGACATTGGTATGAGATTACTCTTTACTGAACTTTCATACCCACCATTTTCAAAAAAGTTTATTTATAAAAGTTATACATGTTTTTAATCTTTCTTCGTAATTGCCTGATATTACTATATAATTCAACCCTCTTATTTCTAATTCTTCTTTAATTCTTTTGAAGTGCCATTCTCTCAAATGCGGAAATTCCCTTGTGCCGTCATCCTTCCAAGGTATATCTATATCCATTAGTAAGTATAGGTCATACTTTCTATTGAGCCCCATTTCTATAACTTCCCTCGGACAGGTTTTAAAATATATTTCGCTCCAAATCTCAGTTACGATTAAATCAGTATCACAAAACAAAAATTTGTTTGCTTTTACAACACTTTCGTCTTCAATTTTCAATTGACCTTTTGCTATTTCGGTAATATCCGGTAATATTAAATTGCCTCCCTTATTAACAAAATACTCTCTGCCGTATTCTTCCGCCCAAACAGTTTTAAAATGCTCTGCTAACAGCCTTGCCATCGTTGTTTTTCCAGTAGATTCGGGACCTGTTAAAACAATGCGTTTAACAAAATATGGTTTGACATTATCCGGAATATAATCCCAGTTTTCAAAAGAATTTTCTCTGATTTTAGTTGCAGAAATTGGAACTGTATTCCTTTCCTTATCAATTAGAATATGTTTAATCCCCATTCGTTCCGCCACTTCTTCTCCATAATCTTCCGATGAAAAAAAAACTTCTGTATCAGCATCATTTACTCTTTTCAAAAGCGAAGTCCATATATCCCAAAAATCAGGATGCTCATGCGGATAGGAGGGGACTTCATCAGTAACGTGAACCACATTTGCATCTGGGAATAATTCTTTAATCCATTGATAACGGAGTATGCCTGGAATAGGCTCTTTTTGAAGAGTGCATACCAATACCGTCAGCTCCTCGACTTGCTTCATTGCAGATTGAATGAGATGCATGTGGCCTTTATGCGGCGGGAGAAACTTCCCTAGTATAAAACCTTTTTTAAATTGCTTTGTCTGCTCCAATCTATCAGTCCTTTTATTGATAAAATTAAAAATATTAAATATATGCCGCTTGAAAGATATAGATCTTTATATAAAAATAATGGAATGTAAATAAGATCGGCAAAAATCCATAACACCCAATTTTCTATATTTTTTTTTGCCATAAGCCAATTTGCCGCTAAGCTTATTGTTGCTGCAAAAGCATCCACATAAGGCATAGATGCGTTGGTGTATGTCATTAAAGCATAAGACCAAATTGCAGAAATAAATATAATTAGAATGCCATATAGAACTCTTTGTTTATTTACTAAATAAATTACTTTTATTTCTTCTTCATTTCCCTTTCGCTTCAGCCAATTCATCCAGCCATAGATGCCCTGAACAATAAACACCAATTGTAAAAACATATCGGCATACAATTTTTCCCTGTAAAAAAGGATCATATATGCACAAACACCTACTATACCAATAGGCCAATTCAGTACATGTTTTTTTACTGCCAGCCAAACGCAGGATAAACTAAAAACTACTGCTGTTATCTCTGTTAAGGACATTAGAATCTTAACTTAAGTGTTACAAAATAATTTCTTGTCGCCATGGCAAAATAATATGGTTGGGCATCCTGGATATACCCAGAAGTATAATATTTCTGATTTGTTAAATTATTAACCAAAAAATTGATACTGTGATATTTTAGAAAATTTATACAAACAGAAGCGTTAAATACCAAAGAAGCCGGGGTGGTGAAATTTTTATTATTACTGTTATCTAAAAATGACTGACTGATATATCTGCCGCTGACTTCAGCTTTCATCCATTTTGTAAAGGCATAATTTACCGTTTGATTTATAATAATTTGAGGAGTGAGTAAAGGCTGAACGTTTGAATATGTTATTGAATCGTAATCTGTTGTATATTTTTTGATTCGATTTGTGCTTAAATTAGCTTGAGTCTCTAATGATAATTTTGAGGTTGGTTCAGCGGTCATATTTAATTCTATACCCCTCCTATAGCTTGATGCGACATTCTTTCTTAACGGCAATCCAATATAACTCAACTGGCCTATTGCGGCTATTTCATTTTTGAATTCCATATCATATATATTAAGATCAAGTTTTAATTTTTGAAATAAGAGTTTTATGCCTGCCTCAATATCAGTAACCGATTCGGGCTTTACACGATTTAGTTTGCCGACTTCTAAATAGTTCAACGAGTCTATGTTGTCATATCCTGCAAACATATCATTTCTGGCAGGTTCTCTGCTGGTATTGCCGACAGAAACATATATAACGTGGTTGCCTTTTAATGAATATGAAATTCCTCCTTTGGGATTGATAAATTGCCAATTAACAAGCTGCACAACAATAGGAGTATTTTTATCAGATTGATATGTAAATTGAGCATACCGGTATTGAATGTCGGCAAACAAAGTGATTTTTTTTATATCGTATGATAGTTTTAAAAAAGCCGCAAACTCATTTTTATGTCCTGAGTTTTTATACAACAAAACACTTTCGTTAGGCTGTATTGAAGAATAATGGTATCTGACATAATCGTTTGCATGAATACCTGCATTAATTTTTAATGCATTTTTTTTGTATTGATAATTAATAATACCTCCATAAAAATCAGACTTTACAGAATAATTATACATGTCTGGAGAGAATAAAATATTGTATCCTCCTTCTAAATAATTATAATATACAGTTGAGCTAAGGAAAGAATGGGCGCCAACGGGAATAATATACTGCAGCATTTCGAGGCTCTGCTTAAATTCATCCTTTTCATCAGGTGTTAAATTATTTGTTCTGTAGTTCCTTTTTAAAGTTGTATCAGCCGCAGCAAGGTAGGCCATTTCATTTTTAGAAAATCCGGTAAAACTTGTAAATTTCAGAATCCCTTTCTTTCCAATATACCCGCCGCTGAAAAAGAAAGATTGCCCTTTAGTGCCTGAATGTTCTCTAAAACCATCAGATCCAACATTTGAATAACGTCCGTAAAACGACCAGTTATTTTTTAATAAGCCTGTGTTAAATTCTGGGCTTAATCTATATGTATAATATGACCCAAAACTGCTGTTGATTTCAGTATATGTCGAATCATTCAAGGATGGAGATTCCATATTTACAGAGCCCGCAAAAGAGGCAGAACCGTTTGTACTTAAACCCACTCCCCGCTGGATTTGAATCGAACCAATGCTGCTAAGGAAATCGGGGTAATTAGAAAAGTATGCTCCCTCATCCTCCGGTTCATTTAATGGTACACCATTCAGGGTGAAATTAACCCGCGTCTGGTCTATTCCTCTTAATCTTAAATATGAATATCCTGTGTAATTTCCTCCATCTGAATACCAAGTGATGGAAGGTGTTTTAGCTAATATTACCGGCATTTCCTGCCCAGTATAATTATGCTCTATAATGGTTTTGTTAATCGTGGTTTCTGTTACAGGAAGATTTCTATCAGATCTCACAGCACTAATGGAAACCTCCTCTAACTGCATTTTTTTTAGCGTATCGTTTTTACTTTTTAGAGTGTAGTTTTGGTGAAATGAATTTTTATAAAATGGCGGTTCATGATGTGCATACATGCTGTTTACAATAATTGTAAAGGCAATCAAATATTTTAATTTATAATATTTCATATTTATTTAATGGCAATTTTGTATAATCTTTCTGCAATTATTTCAATATCAGAAGCGCGATACACCTTCTTCAGCCACTTTTCGGGTATACATTTCATTCCATAATAAGCTCCTGCAATCTGGCCGTATACAGCCCCTGTTGTATCTGCATCATCGCCAAGGTTAACTACATTTAGGGCTCCAGACTCGAAATCATTTGTGTGATAGAAAGCCCATAAAGCAGCCTCTAATGTTTGAACTACATAACCCGAACCTTTAATTTGCGGTGGTTGTTTGATTTTAAAAGACCCCTTAGCTATTTCCTGAATACTTGAATCTAAAGGATTATCTTTCCAATAATTGGGGATAAGTGAAAATGAATCACCTAACAATTCTTCCTTACTTATTCCTTTAATAGCGCCCGCAATAATGCCTGACATATATTTGCAGGCATCAATACATTGTGGTGCAGCATGTGTTGTCTTTGAACTGTTTTCTGAATACTGCATTAACTTTTCGGGCTCATTATAATAAAATATTGGAATAGGAGCCAGTCGCATAATAGAGCCATTACCTGCCGATTGCCTCAATGTATTTCCGCAGTATGGCTGACCGGAATTTTCAAATAAATATAAAGCCTGCTTAGTTGCATTGCCGATATCAAAACATTCACCTGTACTGCTGTTATAGCCTTCATTAAACCATTTTAAATACTTTTCTAACTGATCAAATGCGTCGAAAGAATTTTTTTCAATCAAACTATCTGCTAAACATAAAGCCATGGAAGTATCGTCTGTCCATTTGCCGGCTTCTAATCTAAATATTCCTCCTCCGATTAAATCAGTTAAAGGTTCAAATGTGCCGGGTGTTTTAAATTCAAGAGTAGTACCTAAAGCGTCACCAGCAGCAAGGCCTAATAAAGCTCCTTTGCATTTGTCTAATTCATCTTTCATAATTTTGATTCCATTATTCTATTGCAGGATAGTTTTTCGATATAATTTTCTTCCTTACCAATGTAAATCGTCATTATTATCTGTTAAATGCCATCAACACTGCCGCCTTCCATAATGGAATTAACGGCAGCGTTGACAATGGCATCTTCATTATTTGTTTAATGTCAGCAATTCAATTTCAATTCTATCCAATTAAAACAGCGGCATCTATTTCAAGCTGTTTATTAATCCTTGCTCTGATTTGGGTTAGAGATTGTTCATTCAGCATTTTCCCATTTTCGAAAACAGTTTTAAGCAAACCTTGTTTTTCTTCTTCCCATGTGCATTGATCTTTTAAATGAAGTTCACCATTTATTTCATGCACAGCCAATAAACCCTTTGCGGATTTTTTTGTACCGTCATCTGTTTTAGGATCTTTGAAAATGTTTCTTGGTTCACCGTTTACTTCACCATAAGTTGCTTTCATCGCAAAACCATAAGTATCGCGGGTAACATATTCGTAAGTGTAAGAACCTATTCCCAATACAACGTTGAATGAAGCAAACCCTTTTTCTTTTAATCCTTCCAGAATTTCTTTCTGACGCTGAAGTGTGATGCTGTCTCCATAAATTAAACCAATATGAGAATCTAATAATTTATATCCTTTATCAGTTGTTGTACCTCCGAATACTTCCCACATACATTCGATAGCACCTTTAAATTCAGGGCTTCCGGGAGCAGCATCTTTATCGCCGATAATTATTTTTACAGGATCACCGCTGTCGGGACGAATAACTACTTTACCATCACGGGCTAAAATTTTTGATTTTAATTCAGGTAAAAATTCAGTAATTACTTTCCAAAAATCCCAGGTGTCGGAAACGATAGATACAATTCCTTTTGGATACAACTCCTCTACCAATCTCTCAAAAGTAGCAATTTCATTGTCTTTTGTTCCCATACACATAACGGAATGTTCAGTTGCCGGAACACTTCCTCCGATCAGCTCTTTATCAGAATCTGCATTGTAATACATTTCGTGAAAGTCGATAGCCGGAACAGTGTCTGTACCGTAAAATGACAATAAATGTCCGGCTGCACTTATACAAGCGTCTTCAATACCGCTCATACCGCGGAAACTGAAATCATGCCCTTGCCAGTAAACAAAATCAATGTTTGTATCACTTACTGTTTTGCGTGCATATTCATTAAATACTTTTCGGTATTGAAAAGCTGTAGTAGCACTTGTTGCAGGTTTCCATAAAATAGCAGACATCAAAGATTCCAAATAATTTGTCAGCCAAAAGAATTTCGGCAGGGTGTTGTAAACTGTAACAACAGGTATTTTTTCTGATACAACACTTCCTTCAGGCAAACCTTTTACAACTAAAGGTAAATAGCCCAGATCGTGCAGTTCAGCAATGTGTTCGATAGGAATACTCTCTTTACCTAAGGCATTATCCATTCTGCGTTTATATTCGGCAACAACTTTTTCTTTAGGCATATTAAAGAAGCCTTCATTCCATTGTTTTATAAGATATTCCTTAATAAAATACTGTAACCCAAAAAATACTAATTTGTCATTTTGGGACTGACGTGATTTACGGGGCGTGAAATTGGAGTATACCATTTCGGTTCCTTCAGGGTATTGTCTGCGGTGATCAGCTTTATAAAAGTCGATCAGCATTAATGGATTCATTTTCATTTTTTTATTATTTAGTT
>CAISYK010000781.1 GCA_903889605.1 uncultured Bacteroidota bacterium | reverse complement strand
TGTTCAATTCAAGATAATTGCAATTCTTTGACCTGAATTCAGGGTTTGTGGTAATTCTTTCAGTTTGTGAAAACCCGCTTATTAAACTTGCTGTTAATAAGACGATTACTAAAATTAACTTTTTCATTTTTTTATTTATTAAATTGTTTTAAATAAATCATAGTCGGGTCACGCAGGGGAGTTTCACCCCACATTCCCACAGGTAGGGTCGAGCACTGGCGCACGAATTTTTCAGATCGTGTTTCAGCACCCGCCTCGTCAAACGCAGCGAGCGCATTTAACACACTGCGCTTTCCTAATGATTTCTGATTAAATTTATAGCCTGTCATGCCGGAGCAAATTTCCTGTGGGTTACATAAAGTCGCTATATACGAATATTTCTCCCTGTTTCTTCCAACTTTGTAAAAAGTAAAATTAAACTATAATACCTAAATCAAATACAATTACACCTAAAATATTCCTGACAACCATACCTTGAGTCGGTATTTCCATTAATGGTAACTATATTACCTGCATTATTCGCAAATCTAAATTTCGACAAAAAATTGATGTCTTTGGCATCGGGGGGACAGAAAATTGTTTTTCCTGATGGAATATGACATTAGACTATCAGGATTGTGAAACGATGGAATAGCAAGACTGGGAGAAACCTCCAGTGACACCATGCAACCAGACCAGCGACAAAAGAAAGGTGAAATTACCAGGAGAAGCCTATATAGATCACGTGAAATAGTCAGTCCTTTACCAGCCGTACAGCAAAGCCGAGGTGGTTGGGGAAGTAATTGCGGTAGCATTGGGCGTAGTAGCTGTTCAGGTAGCGGTTCCATGCGAAGTAAGCGTCGCTCTGAGTACTGCTCCAATAGTTGCCAAGGTTGCCAAGGTAATTGAACGAGCCGTTATAGTCGCGGTTGCCCGCAGGCAAAGCAGTAAAACCGCTTTCGTTGGTTGCGCCAGTGTTTGGGCTGTACCAATGAGTTGTATCGGTTTCTTTCATTTTGCCACCGGCTACAATTTCGCCACCTAAATAAGTTGTTAATATCGTCCATTCGGCATCGGTTGGCACATGCCAGCCTAAGGGCGCTATGTTGCGGCTGTCGTTTACTGTAAACCAATTGTATAAGGCACCGTAAAGTGTTTTGTTGTCTATGCTGTTGTTATACCAGCAATAAGCACCGGTTGTTAAGGATACCCATGCTGAATTGCCTGTTACATTAGCAATTGTGTCGCCGTTGCGGTAATGGGTTACTTTTAGGTTTTCAACTGTCCATGTTTGTGTGCCTATTACAACGATATGATAAACATTACCGTCATAATCTGTTACTGTTGTTAAAGCTGTTACATTAATGGTTACAGTTTTGGTGGCTGTATCGTAATTTGCTGCCTCTGTGGGCGTAAAGTCCACTTTTAAATTTGCAACTCCTACACTTAATACTGCTCCAATTGCAGGTGTATAAGCAAAATTTCCGGGCACGTCGGCTGTGGCATTTAGTTGGGTGGCACTTAGCGATGTGCCAAAACCAATATCAGATGGATTTGCCCAAGTAATTACTGGGTCTTTTTTAGTATTTGCTTCATCTGATTTTTTACATCCATTCGATATAGTTATTGCAAAAACAATCAATAATACATAAGTTTGAAATTTGTTAATACATTTCATAAGAGTTTGATTTAATTTTATACCTACTTTAGTCGTGGCTTCGGTTTCCATTGTCAGCTATCTTCATAGTCAGTTTTTAAAAGTGAAAACATTGTCATATCATAATGCTTTTCATTCCAAAACATCCATTCTCTTAAAACTCCTTCGTTCTTAAAGTTAAGCTTGTCAAGGACTTTTTCTGAAATTATATTTTCTT
>CAISYK010000780.1 GCA_903889605.1 uncultured Bacteroidota bacterium | reverse complement strand
GTTTTAGAAATCGGTTCATTTTATAACCGCAAAATTATAAAAATTAGGGGACGCTGCTGCAAAATAAATAATTTGACAATGCGATGGTATAAAAATGAGGATATTGAATTATAAAACTAACAAACAATCAAATAATTTTACTTCACAATCCCTCCGCTTAATTTCAATAATTGGGTTTCAGAAATTTTGGCATTGAAACGAGCGTCGGATAATCTATTGATAGAGTCTTCATAACTTTGCTGTGCAACTTTTAATTCAATTGATGTGCTTGCGCCCAATCTAAAGCGATCGAGCGCTATTTCTAAATTTTCTTTGGCAAGAATTTTATTTTCTTCTTCTAACTGCAGAATTGCGTTATCATCCTGAAATTTTTTAAATGCTTTTACCAAACCTAATTGGGTTAATGTTTTCAGATTTTCGTATTCATAGCTGGAATTTTCTAAATTCAACTGCAGGTTCTTTACATTATTTGAATTAATAAAACCATTAAAAATAGTCCAGCTGGCGGTGAAGCCCAAATTCACGCCCAAATTTTGATTTAACAAAGATAAACCCGCCTGATTTTGTGAACGGCTGAAAATATAATTGGCATTCAAATTTAATTTCGGATAATAGGTGGATTTCCCTTCTTGAATCATATATTTGGATACTTCGATATTTTTTTGCGCAAATAGTAAATCGGAATTGTTAGTCATTATGGAATTTTTCAAATCTTCATATTTAAATTGATTCATCATAGGAATACTATCTGTCACATTCATATCCTGATCTGCCGGCTGTATCAACAATTGGTTTAGATCAGCCTTGGCATTAGCCAACAACGTATTCTGACGCATCAATGATGATTTCAATGCATTCAAATCAACTTTTGCCTGTAATACATCCGCTTTTGCAGTAACACCAATATCAAACTTTTTTTGAGCAATTTTCAAACGTTCTTCGGACACTGCTATGTTTTCCTTCAAACCACTAATCAATTGTTTCTGCATCACAATATTATAATAAGCAGTAATAACCTTAACAATGATGTTTTCAATTTGAATTTTGGTGTTCAGCATGCCCATATTTTCAAGCTCCTGCAGTTTTTCGTGTGATGCAAACATTTTCAATCCGTCAAAAACTGTCCAGGTTAAATATGCTCCAGTACCAATATTTTTTGACTGCACTCCGGACTTATCTACAAGCAGCCCGCTTGAAAATTCCTGCTTTGTAGCATTGCTTGCGAAACTTCCGGAAGCATATAAATCGAGTCTTGGCAGCATACCTGCGTTACCTAATGTATTATTATTACTTGCCTCTTTCGAAATATTTTTTGCAATAATAATATCATAATTATTTTTCAAAGCAAGCTCAACAGCTTGTTCAATGGTCATTTGAGTAGTTTGTGCATTTGTAATAAATACACCGCACAAACAAAAAATAAATAGAAAATAAAATTTATTTTGCATAATCATTTTTTGTTTCTTTTGAGAAATACGAATAAATAGCCGGTATTACAAACAATGTTAACATCAATGAAAACATAACACCGCCGACAATTACAATTCCCATCGCCATCCGGCTTTTAGCTCCTGCTCCTAAAGCCAAAGCTATAGGTAATGCGCCGAGTGAGGTGGCAATGCTGGTCATAAGTATCGGACGCAAACGTGCTGCAGCGGCCTCATGTATAGCATCCTTAACGGATTTACCCTGAGCCTTTAACTGGTTTGCAAATTCTACAATTAAAATTCCATTTTTTGTTACCAATCCTATCAGCATAATTATTCCTATCTCGCTGAAAATATTTAGTGTTTGGTTAAAATACCATAAGGATAATATAGCACCGCATAGAGCCAAAGGGACTGTTAACATAATTGTCAAAGGATCAATAAAACTTTCAAACTGTGCCGCCAAGACCAAATAAATAAGAATTAATGCCAATAAAAATGCAAATAAAATATTTGAAGAGCTTTCAGAAAAATCACGTGAAGAGCCTGTTAATGCAGTAGAGAATGAATCATCTAAAACTATTTTGGAAATTCTTTTCATTTCATTGATTCCATCACCAATTGTTTTTCCGGGAGCTAAACCCGCAGATATAGTTGCTGCCTGGTAACGGTTGTAATGGAATAATTGCGGCGGACTGCTTTCTTCTTTCATGGTTACAACGTTATCCAGCTGAATTAATTCTCCCCTGCTGTTTCGGATATATAATGATTTTAAATCTAAAGGTTCGTCACGGTCGCTGCGTGCAAGCTGCCCTATTACTTGGTACTGCTTACCTTCAATATTAAAATAACTGAAACGCTGTCCGCTCAAAGCCAGCTGTAATGTAGATGAAATATCATTTACGGATACACCAACCGCTTTGGCTTTATTTCTATCAATAATGATATTTAATTCCGGTTTATTAAATTTCAGGTTAACATCAACCATTTGGAATACTTTACTTTTATTTGCTTCTTCTAAAAACAAAGGAACTTTTTCTTTTAATTTTTCAAAATTAGGAGCCTGCAAAACAAACTGAACAGGCAATCCTCCTTTCGAACCTCCTCCAGATGTTATAGTTTGTTCCTGAACTACAAATGATTTCGCTTCAGGGAAAGCTTTTACAGCTTTATTCAAATAATCTGTAATCTGCTGCTGGCTGCGTTTTCGTTCATTGGGTTCACTTAAAACAAGCCGCACCATACCTGTATTAGCGGAACCGGAAGCAAAGCCAGGAGAAGTAACAGTTAAACATATTTTTTTCTCCGGTAATGAATCGACGATTAAATTTGAAAGTTTTTTCATATATGCATCTGTATATTCAAAAGAAGCGCCTTCTGGAGCAGTAACAGTAATTCGCAGCCAGCTGCGGTCTTCGATAGGAGATAGTTCGGAAGGGATTTTACTTCCTATCAGGAAAATAAAAACACCGCTGCCCAAAATAATAATAAACGCCCACCATCGCCTCTGCATAAATTTACCTAATGTGTTATGATAACTATTAACAAGTCCTGCAAAAAATGGTTCCGACATTTCATAGAAACGGCTCTTTTTTGGGTTTTTTCTAACCATGCGGGCATTCAGCATAGGTGTGAGTGTAAGCGACACAAATGCGGAAATTAAAACCGCTCCTGATATAACAACTCCAAACTCACGAAATAAACGTCCTACAAAACCTTCGAGAAAAATTACAGGCATAAACACAGCAACTAGCGTTATGGAAGTAGAAATTACGACAAAGAAAATTTCCGATGAGCCTTTATGTGCAGCTTCAATCGGATTCATACCGCCTTCAATTTTTTTGTAAATATT
>CAISYK010000779.1 GCA_903889605.1 uncultured Bacteroidota bacterium | reverse complement strand
TTAAAATAAAAAAATAAAATGAAATTCAGAGCAGAAATAGATGTAATGCCGTTGAAAGCATTGCTTGATCCTCAAGGCAAGGCAGTTACCGGAAGTATGAAAAAACTTGGTTTACCTGAAATTGAAAATGTTAGAATAGGTAAACATATTACTCTGGAAATTGAAGCACCATCAAAAGATGCCGCCTCGACCAAAGTTGATGAGGCCTGCAAAAAACTATTGGCAAACCAAATCATGGAGTTTTACGAATTCGAAATTTTTGAGAATTAAATAAAAACAGGCATTTTTATTGTTTCATCTTCACTGAAAGAGCTGTATTTCCCTATTAATTAGAGTCTGTCTTTTAAGTCTAAATTGGCTGCAGATTCACAGATTAATAAAATTATTTTTCCTTTTAATCTGTGAATCTGCAGCAAGCATTTTTTTAAAAAAATTCGGGGACTCTATTGACAGATACTAATTAATCTGGTTCACAGAGGATTTCAACAGGAAAGCCAATGTTTGCTGAAATTTAAATACCGCAGAAAATAAAATTATTTTAATTCCTGCTCAATTTTCTTTTCCCGCAATTCAAAGTTTTTACCCAAATATACTCTCCTCACCTGCTCATCACCTGCAAGCTCTTCGGCAGTTCCGGCTTTTAGAATACTTCCTTCAAAAAGCAGGTAAGCGCGATCAGTTATCTGTAAAGTTTCCTGCACATTGTGGTCGGTAATTAATATACCAATATTTCTTTTTTTGAGTTTTGCGACAATTTGCTGAATATCTTCGACCGCAATAGGATCGACACCAGCAAAAGGTTCGTCTAACAAGATAAATTTAGGGTCTGCAGCCAGACATCGCGCAATTTCTGTCCTTCTGCGTTCACCGCCGGACAATCTGTCACCGAGATTTTTCCTTATAAGCTGCAAGTGAAATTCATTTAATAATTCTTCTAATTTTTCACTTTGTTCTTCTTTAGTAAATTTTGTCATTTCAAGAATAGCACGAATATTATCTTCAACACTCAGCTTTCTAAAAACTGATGCTTCCTGAGCAAGATACCCTATTCCAAGCTGCGCCCGCTTATACATTGGTTCATTGGTAATATCTTTATCATCCAAAAATATTTTACCTGAGTTGGGTTGTATCATCCCTACTATCATATAAAATGATGTTGTTTTTCCAGCGCCGTTTGGTCCAAGAAGTCCAACAATTTCGCCTTGCTTAACATTCACAGTCACATTTTTGGCAACGACGCGGCTTCTGTATTTTTTAATTAAATTATCTGTACGTAAAATCATAACATTCTAAATTAAAACGTGAATTGGAGTGATCCTTTAATGCTGAAAGGGATAGCCCTTGGATTATCTAAATAAGATAAACGCCAAACAGCATCAAATCTAAATACCTTAAAAATATTCTCAATACCGGCAGATGTTTCAAGATAAGGACCTTTATTAAGAGCAGTCAAAAAAGCAGGAAAAATCAATAAGTCATTATTTTTTCCATTATTTATCCTGCCTATTAATGCTTTACCACCAACAACTTCACGCCATTTTAGTTTCCGCAAAAGTGGAACTTTATTAAAAAAGAAACCATCAAAATGATGAGATATAGTAGCCGAAGCATATTCATCACTCACAAATTCATAATAATTCATGCCATTGTATGCATAAATATCGTAAATATAAGTTTCATTTCCACCATGTATTGTCATTAACGGATAAGGTAGTTTTCCCCAAGTTTTTCCATATTCCAAAACATAATCAAAATATCCTATCGGATTAATACGAATACGATCATCAAGATTGATAGAAAATTTTTGATAATCATAATCACTGAAAAATAAATTTTTAATGCCCAATGTATATTGGGCTTGAATAACAGGGAAACGCGTACCTAAACTAGCGCGCGAAAATGTTCCATTAAGATATTTTTCATCGTATGCCAACCTTGTCAAAAACCGGATTTCAGATGTAGTAATACTTTCTTTATAGGCTATCTCATTTGAATTTTTTTGGTACTCATAATGAAAATCAGCGAGAGGCGACATTTGCCTGTTAAAAAAACTCAGCTTAGAGCTGAAGCCAGTAAACCACTCTCGTTCAATATATGCATTAACCTGCTTTACATTAGTCAGATTACGTAATGGAGCCGTTCTAAAAAGCGAGGCCAGAATATTATCAGTGGTGAATCCATTTTGACTTTGGCCTAATATTTCATTGTCGTTTTTGTAAAACATCCCAACGAGGGTGCGCGGTTTTTTTTCCAAAAAGCACTGCATTCCCAGGTTGTATTTAAATTTTTCATCCCGCGTACCAAAGGCCAAATAGCCGCTTAA
Source organism: uncultured Bacteroidota bacterium (assembly GCA_903889605.1). Taxonomy (GTDB): domain Bacteria; phylum Bacteroidota; class Bacteroidia; order 2-12-FULL-35-15; family 2-12-FULL-35-15; genus 2-12-FULL-35-15. The sequence goes on along the minus strand of CAISYK010000779.1, from coordinate 969 downwards.
CTCATACCATTTACTGAATTTATCACTGGTACGCCCTCCAAAACGAAAACGGTTACCTTCAATTTCGTTAAAGCTGTATATATTGGTATAAGGGCCGAATTCAAAATTGCCGACAATTTTATACCCGCTTACTATGAGTTGAATAACATCAACCCATGTACGGTATATAGGCAATGACTGCAGGGTATCCACCATGTGATAAATTTCTTTTTCATTTTTAGATAAAGAATCATGACGGTTCTTTTTCCAATAATCATCTGTTTTGGCAAAAGCATTTTCCTCAACCTTTAAATTATCAGTAAGAGAATAAAAATTATCTTCTTTTGGTTTATTGATTTTAAAATTATTGTACGATGTAGTTTTTCTGCCGTAAATCCCCAAAAGAGTTTTCTTTTTTTGGTCAACAGGAAAAGGATTAAAATCAATTATCAGACGCTCTTTTTCCATCATCCATGCGCTGTCAACCTGAGTATATGTTTGAACAACGGCGGTAGAGTTAATAAAATTAATATTTGCGTCATCTGCAATACTCATTTCTAATTGTTTAATTGCAAACGAAGTATCGGCTGCCCAAAGATTTCCAGTAAATGCCAATTCCTGCTTATGTTTTGGCTTGAACTGTAATTGATAACATTTATGACCGCCTATTACCATGCTGTCAATCAAATAAAATCTGTAATAAAGTAATGCATTATCTGAAATGGGGCTGATAAAATTTTTACCAAATACAATAATAGTATTCTCATAAATATTTACTTTCTGATACATATCGCCCATAAACTGCGATACACTCGCATTTTCCAGACCTGCTACTTTACTTGCTTTTATTGTTTCATTATGAGTCTTAGGATTTTTTCGATAATGATAATCAGAGATAGACTCGGTCATAAAAACCGGCAGATAAGGTTTCTCTTTAATATTACTGCTGTCGATATTATCAAAAATAAAAGAAAAAGGCTGAAGCAGTTT
>CAISYK010000778.1 GCA_903889605.1 uncultured Bacteroidota bacterium | reverse complement strand
GATTCATTTTTTAATTTTTCATTACTTTCATTATTTGCTTTAATAATATACTTCTCAGACGCATACAGATTCAATCTTGAACAATTAGGTGATGAAATTACATCTGCAAAAAAAAGCGTTTCATTGTTTTTCCATTCGCTGTTTCGGGCAATTGTTTTTACGGAAAATAACAGCATAATTACAAACAAAGAAATCGCTGAAAGAACTTTTGCGTATTTATATACATTCAAAAACAAAACAGCTGTAAGTATGCAGAATGCCAATGAAGGCTGAAAAAGCATTCTCTCAGCCAACGGAGCACCGAGATCAACAATAAAGTTAGTCCCAACTGAAATTGTAACAAAAAAGTAAATAATGCAAAAAGAAAATATCGACTTTTTTTTGAAATTGATGGCAGCATAAATAGCCAGGCATACGATCAATAAAAATGAAAGTATAAATTGAATTGAGCGAATATCAATATATGGTATTTGGTTGTATCCATAATCAGTGGATAATGGATATGGAAATACCAGCAGTCCAATATATTTAAATAGAATAAAAACTTTTGTTGCAAAGGCTTCTGAACCCGAGGCATATAAATACGGCGAGTTTGTGACGTCATTGACCGGATAGTTTTCAAATCCAACTATCAAATATCTGATAAGCATATAGCCGGCAAATACTATAATAAACGGTATAGTATAAAGTACAGAATTTTTTATTGACTGATTAAAAAAGAAATACAATATCAAGGGAACAACTCCTGCATAAGTAACAGCTGTTTCCCTGGTAAGCAGGGCGATAAAAAAACAAAACAAACTGATTAAAAGAAGCTGCCGCGATTTATTTCCGATATATTTAATACATGAAATTAACGAAACAATCAATAATATAAATGTAATGAGTTCGTCACGGCTTTTTACATTTGCGATTACTTCGGTATGTATTGGATGTACTGCAAATATAATACAAGTAATAAATGCTAAATATTCATGCTGTTCCCTGAAAATATGGGTCTTCAATAATTTGTAAAGCAATGCAGTCAAAAGGGCAAATAATATAATATTTATTAAATGACTAACAAATGGGGTGGCTCCGAAAAATTGGTGTTCCAATGCAAACAGCACTAATGAAATTGGTCTGTACCTCGCTCCGGTTAGTATGTTCTCTTTAGTAGAATATCCGTAAGCGTAATCAGTTGTCAGCAGATCGGGGATTCCTTTTATGCCTTTTTCAACGAACCTGTTTTGGGTCATCACTACTAAATCATCCAAAGCATATTCATTGAATAATGTATTTACATTTAATCCAACTGCAATAAACACTAAAATTAGTAGCTGGTGTTTTATATTTATATTTATATTTTTAGTAATCATAAATAAACCAGAGCTGTTTTGCGTTTTTCATTCAATAATTTGAAAAATCTTTTTTATTTAATGAATGCATAGGGTTCAGTTTTTTAACAGTTTCCCATGCCCCTACAGCTTTAATTGTATCATTTTTCAGATAATAATTTCCACCCAAATTATACCAGGCTTCTGCATTATTATGATCTAATTCTATAGCTTTCAAATAATTTAATATCGCTCCGTCAATATTCCCATTGTCATATAACCCATTACCATGTTTGTAAAAATAGTCACTGAAT
>CAISYK010000777.1 GCA_903889605.1 uncultured Bacteroidota bacterium | reverse complement strand
GGATCGGCGATCCAAAGCTGCCTATGCTTAAAAAACTTATCGAAATCCCGGAAGGAGCCTCTGTAAATATCAATGTAATTAGCTCTAATGTTACCGAATATAAATTATCAGATTACGGCATACTGAATACACTTTTCCCTTGTCAGCCGTCTGTTTCCAAAGATATTAACAAGCCCCTGCCGGACTTTAAGTATAATGCATTAACTTATTCGGCAGACCAGTTTAATACCGACAAGCTGGTGTCAGTTGAAATCCTTGGCACAATGAGAGGAGTGAGAATGGCAAGACTTGATATTGCACCTGTAAGGTATAATTCTGTAAAAAATACAATACAGGTTTATAACGATATTGAAGTAGAAATAACCTTTTCAGGAGCAAATGTTTCTCAAACAATTGCTGTGAAAAAGAAAGTTTATTCCCCTTATTTTGAGGCGATGTTTTCTAAGCAGCTTTTGAATTACAAAAAGCCTATTCAAGTTAAAGACACATTAACAAAATATCCTGTAAAATATGTTATTGTTTCCGATCCGTCTTTTCAGGCTGCATTACAGCCTTTTGTTCAATGGAAAACAAAAAAAGGATTCACTGTTATTCAAGCCTATACAAATAATCCATTGGTAGGAACCACCACAGCCTCTATAAAAAATTATTTACAGGGCCTTTATAATGCTGGTAACTCTATCGATCCTGCTCCTTCTTTTGTTTTATTTGTAGGTGATGTTGCTCAAGTACCTTCGTTCCCAGGCCAAGCTGGATCCCATGTTTCAGACTTATATTACTGCGAATATTCAGGAGATTATTTGCCGGAAATATATTACGGAAGGTTTTCTGCCAACAATGTAACTGAATTGCAGCCGCAGATAGACAAGACACTTGAATACGAACAATACACTATGCCGGATCCAGCATTTTTAGGAAATGTAGTAATGATTGCCGGACAAGATGCGAGTAACGGTCCTCTTTTTGGTGACGGGCAGATTAATTACGGCACGTCAACGTATTTCAATACTGCGCACAACCTAACTTCAAATACATATTTGTACGCTGTGTCCGGCACAAGTGCTTCTCAAATTATTCAGAATGTAAGCAATGGTGTTTGTTATGCTAATTACACAGCTCACGGAAGCCCCGACGGATGGTATGATCCTGGATTCAGCATTTCAGATATCAGCACTTTGCAGAATAATCACAAATATCCTTTGATGGTCGGGAACTGCTGTCTTACCAATAAGTTTGATGATCCTGTATGTTTTGGTGAAGCACTGCTCCGCGCAAGCGGAAAAGGAGCTATTGGATATATCGGCGGTTCAAACAGCAGCTATTGGGACGAAGATTTCTGGTGGGGTGCAGGTTATAAAACAGTTGTAGTAAACCCTGTATACGATGGTACTACACCCGGTTCTTATGATAGAACTTTTCATGATCACGGAGAGGCATTAGATGGCTGGTATGCAAGTCAGGATCAGATGGTTTTTGCAGGCAACCTGGCAGTTACTCAATCCGGCAGCAGCAGCATAGAGTATTATTGGGAAATTTATCACCTAATGGGAGACCCTTCCCTTATGGTTTATTTTGGCGTTCCTCCGGCGCTTACTGCCACCTATACCCCGCTAATACCTTTTGGAACAAGTACATTCACAGTTACGACTGAACCATACGCTTACGCAGCTGTTTCGATGGCTGGTGTTCTTTATGGGGCAGCAATTGCTGATAATCTGGGCGTTGCAGTTATTAATATAACTCCTTTTTCAGCACCAGGCACCGCTGATGTTGTAGTAACAAAACAAAATTGGGCTCCGTATATTGGAACAGCCGTTGTGGCTAATCCTTCAGGTCCTTTCATTGTATATAATTCCAAACTGCTGCATGATGCTGCAGGGAATAATAATGGACAGGCAGATTTCGGCGAAAACTGCACATTGGATATCACACTTCAAAATGTAGGAAGTACAACTGCAAATTCAGTATCAGCAATACTTTCTACAACGGATACTTATGTAACAATCACAGACAATACCCAGGCATGGGGTAATATTACTAATGGAACAACTTCACCGCAGAATAATGGTTATGCTTTTACTGTAAATAATATTGTTCCGGATCAGCATGTTGTTCCTTTTACACTTACAATTATTGACAACAACAGCAATACATGGACAGGAACATTTAATGTCACACTTAATGCACCTTCTCTTGCAATAGGAGGCTATACTATTAATGATGCTTCGGGAAATAATAACGGCAGACTTGATCCGGGAGAAACTGTAAATCTTACTATTTCATACTCCAATACAGGTCATGCAGATGCTGCAAATTCAATAAGCACACTTTCATCTACCGACAGCTATATTACAGTAAATACCGCTTCTGCTAATGTAGGAACATTAAATGCTGCAGGAGGTACAGGCAATGCGGTTTTTAATGTTACAGTGAGTCCTTCTGCAGTTCTTGGGAGTTATGCAGGTTTTACAAATATATTAACTTCTGGATCATACTCAGTCCAGAAACCACTTACTGCTGTTATTGGATTAGTTGAGGAAGATTGGGAAACAAATAATTTTACAAAATATCCATGGACAGTTGGCAATCATGCTCCCTGGGCTATTACAAATATCAATCCTTATGATGGCCTTTATCAGGCAAAATCAGGCGCTATCCCTGATGTAGATTCCTCAATATTAAGTATTGCGTTTAATGTTCTTGTTAATGATACAATTTCATTTTACAAAAAAGTATCGTCCGAACAAAATTATGATTTTCTAAAATTTTATATTGATGGTATTATGCAGGGAGAATGGAGCGGTGAAGTTGACTGGTCGAGAGCTGCATATTTCGTTACTATGGGAACTCATACATTTAAATGGGTTTATATAAAAGATTACTCATCAATAGGCGGAAGTGATTTTGCACTAATTGACGACATTATGTTTCCTCCTGTTTTCCTTGCAGGAGTTTCGGTTAATGAGCTTAACGGAAACGGCAATTCCTTAGTTTGTTTTCCTAATCCTTTCAAACATAATGCAACTATCTCCTACAATATTGATAAACCCGAAAAAGTATCAATTAAAATTTATAATTCTATCGGGCAGGAAATCTCAACTCTTGTAAATAATGAATTTATGCAAGGCGGAAGTCATTCTGTAACTTTCAATGCGGTTGGTTTATCATCTGGAATATACCAGTGTATACTCCATTCCGACAGTAAAACAATTATTACTAAGTTAATAATTACGGATTAATTTTTCAGAAAATATTCATGAATTTCATTTGGGCGTTCCCCTTTCTTAAAAAAGAAAGGGGCGGGCTTTTCGCTTAAATCTTTTGCAAGGGCAAAAGGATTTTAGGTGCAATCACTAACGCAGCATTAACCTCGAAATATGCGCTTTTTGCAGATATTAATTGTTAGGCAAAAGTCAAATATAAAAAACTTAACCCAGTAACTTAATGCAGCAAATCAAAAAAATCAAAATAAATATGAAAAAATTTCTAATCATTTTCGGTTCATTTATTTTATTCCTTATTTCAATTGGAACAATGTTTAAACTCCAGCATTGGCCCGGGGCAGGACCAATATTGTTTTTGGGTATGTTCTTTTTTTCAGCTGTCTTTTTGCCGCTTTTTTTAATACAAAGGTTGATAAATGATAAATCAGTATTGAATATTACTACAAACATCTTCGGATTGTTTTCCACAAGTTTATTGTTCCTGGGCGTTTTGTTCAAAACCATGAATTGGCCTGGTGCAGGACCTATGATCGTTTTTGGGGCCGCATTCTTTATCTTTCCCACCTTAATTCTTTATATGATCCTACAATTTAAGGAATATGACAGGAAGTTTAGTGAATTCTGGAGAACAATTACTTTAGGAGTTCTGGTATGTGTGTTTCTTATTTTCTGGGGATCAAATGTTTCAAGAAGTATGCTTTATTCGTATTTAAAAGTGGATGATGCAACGCTTGAGACAAACAAAAATTTAATGGAATACAATGATTATATCTTACAAGAAATAAGAAAAAAATATATTAACGATGCTGTGTATTCTAATACTGCTGAAAACATTAATAATCAAACGATGCAAATAAACCAATATGTTGAGGATATTAAAAAAGAATTAATACAATATGCTGAACGAGATGCCCGTGCAGTTGAAAATCATTGGTATATCAACGCCAAAGATAATTATGACATTCCAACTCATTTTATTGGAACTGCAAAAAGCAAAACAGGAATAGAATTATTTACCAGGCTTAACAATTTTAAAATTGTATTAAAGGGCCAAATGCTGAAATTACCATTTGAAAACAAAGATTTAGTTGAAAGTTTAGGTGACTTTGGTATTAATACCAGCTTAAAACCTGAAATGACAGAAGGCTATGATTTGACATGGAATGAAGGGATGTTCAATCAGCAAATATTAGTTGGGACATTATCATTACTGTCAAGTATTCAAAACGAAATATTAAATGCTGAATTCAAATGCCTGAAGTCTATTTCAATGAATGAAAATAAAATTTGACAGACCTGAAATATAAAATAGCCAATCAATTCTCTCCGTTTTAATGGAGATGCTTAGGAGAGGTTAATAAAATGGACTATCTGATATTCCACTTTGGCATTATTTGTTATTATAAGCAGTCATTGTTCGTTGTAGGCCTATAGCGGCAAAACCTTGTACCATTTGTACTGCTGTTTGAATACGCGGGTTCAATAATATTTCTTCTTCTTTAGTCCATTTACCAAGCACATAATCAACTTGTTTCCCTTTTGAAAATTCGCTGCCTACACCAAAGCGCAATCGTGCGTAATTTGGTGTATTTAGGCTTTCCTGAATACTTTTTAATCCATTATGGCCGCCGTCACTTCCTTTACCTTTCAAGCGCAGTGTACCTAAAGGCAATGCAATATCATCAGTAATTACCAGTAAGTTTTCAATGGAAATTTTTTCGGCCTGCAGCCAATAATTAACTGCTTTGCCGCTTAAATTCATATATGTAGAGGGTTTTATTAAAATCAATGTTTTCCCCTTAAATTTATACTCCGCAACGTCAGCAAGCCTGCTGGTATTGAATTTTAAATTATTTTCCTTAGTAATGGCATCCAGAACCTTAAAACCGATGTTATGACGCGTGCCGGCATATTCATCGCCGATATTTCCTAATCCTACAATTAAAAATTTACTCATAATAAAAACACTTTATGATAAAATAAAAAAAGCTGGCGTCCCCAATCTGCGGAACGCCAGCTTAAATAAATAAATTACTAAAACTATTTTTTGGCAGCAGGCTTAGCAGCAGGTGCTGCTTTAGCTCCGGCAGCAGGTGCTGCAGCTTTAGCTCCAGCAGCAGGTGCCGCTTTAGCACCGGCAGCAGGCGCGACAGCTTTAGCTTCTTCAGCAACTACACGTGTAGTTTCTACTCCAACAACTTTAATGTTATGTGCATTTAAAAAGGTTAAGCCATCTACTTTAATATCTTCAACACGAACAGAATGGCCAATTTCCATTGCATCAATAGCGATAGTTATTGTATCAGGCATCTTTTCAACTAAACCTTTAGCTCTTAATGTTTTTAATTTTTTCACCAATTTACCGCCAGCTCTAACTCCTGGAGACGTTCCGGTAGTTTTCACAGGAATGTTCATTGTTACTGGTTTGCCCGGCATAATTTCTAAAAAATCTACATGCAGCAGATGGTCATAAATTTTATGAAATTGAGCTTCCTGCAGAATAGCATTATACTTTTTACCAGCAATTTCTAAATCTACAACGTTTACATCCGGTGTATAGATCAAGTTTTTAAAATCTGCAGCCAAAACTGCAAAGTGAATTTGTTCTTTACCTCCGTATAGAACACATGGTACTTGCTTCGCATTTCTCAATGCTGCTGCATCTTTTTTCCCTACATTCGCACGTGGCGAACCGCTAATAGATACTGATGTCATTTTATTTTATTTTATTTATTATTTTGATTGACGTGCCCTTTCAATCAATTTATAGAATAATGTTCGGCACAATTCTTTTATATTATTTTCTTAATGCTTTTTCGTTTTGATAATTAGAAACTAAAAGTACTGCGTTACAGTCTAATATTTCATATCTCAATAATCAACTCTTACAAATCAGCTTACAATAAAGTTTGAACTTATTGACTCAAAACTATGTACGCTGTGTAATACCTTAGCGAATAAATCTGCAACTGAAACCACTTTTATTTTGCTGCTTTCCTGTTTTAACGGGATAGTATCAGTAACAATAAGTTCCGTAATTCCTGAATTTTCAATATTTTTATATGCATTACCTGATAAAACAGCATGGGTGCAAACTGCTCTTACACTGTTGGCCCCACGGTCCAGCATGATATCTGCTGCCTTGGCAAGTGTCCCGCCGGTATCAATTAAATCATCAACAAGCATAATGTCGCGGCCTTCAACATCACCAATTAAGGTCATACTTTCTATTACATTGGCTCTTGACCGCTGTTTATAGCAAATAACAATATCCGATTTTAAAAATTTAGCATACGCATTAGCCCGTTTTGAACCTCCCATATCTGGAGCTGCCATGGTTAAATGCGGCAGGTTTAAACTCTGTATATAAGGCAGAAACAAAGAAGAGGCATATAAATGATCAACCGGGAAATCAAAAAATCCCTGTATCTGATCAGCATGCAAATCCATGGTAATAATTCGTGTTGCACCAGCTGCAGAAAGTAAATTAGCCACCATTTTAGCACCTATTGCTACGCGCGGCTGGTCTTTGCGGTCCTGACGGGCATAACCAAAATAAGGTAATACGGCAATAATCTGGTGAGCAGATGCCCGCTTGGCGGCATCTATCATCAGTAATAACTCAAATAAATTATCAGACGGCGGAAAAGTAGATTGAATTATAAGAACATCACTGCCGCGAACTGTTTCTTCGTATGATGGCTGAAACTCCCCATCACTAAACCGATGCAGTGCAACTCTTCCTAATTCCTGACCATAGCTTTTAGCAATTTTCTCAGCCAGATAATTTGAAGCAGAACCTGAAAATATTTTTACCTGATTTTTCATAGCCTTTTTATAGGGGTGCAAATGTAATGAAAAATGCCCTTACGGCAAAAGAATTTTAATGTTTGCTCCATTATTTCTTTGTGAATCAAAAACAAATCAATAGTTTTGCAGACCAAAATTTTGTAATCAATGTTTTTGATTACAATTTGTTTAGTCTTCCGGTATTGGAAACTAAAAATGCCCAGTTGGCGGAATTGGTAGACGCGCTGGTCTCAAACACCAGTGAGAAATCGTGCCGGTTCGACTCCGGCACTGGGTACAACTAAAGAACATAACCACCTGTAAACTAAATGTTTGCAGGTGGTTTTTGTTTTATGTTGTCGGTTTGGTTGTCGGTTTTTAGTTTTGAAACGTATCCCTCTATTCTACCGCGTCTTGTAATTTAACTGGCAATAGTTTATATAGGTCAGATTTTTTTGTATCTGGTAATTTTGATAGTGTTTCTTCAAGCCATTTATAAGGATTGATATTGT
>CAISYK010000776.1 GCA_903889605.1 uncultured Bacteroidota bacterium | reverse complement strand
TGAAGCCGCAATTAGGTTCATCCTGATTAATGTCGCCCCCGCTGTATCCTGCTTTATTTGAAACATGGTTCAGCTTATTTATCCAGAACTTATATCTGCCCTGCCTAACTTGTATTTTAATTGTGAAATCTACTTTTGCGTCCGATATTTCATTTAAAACTTTTGTTTTAAAACTGCTTTTGAAAATTATAGTACCTGTATTATTATCTTCGAGTTGAATTTCTTTTGACGAACCTTCAAAAGATGATATAGTCCATTCTTTTGCAGCAAAATTCAATTCATTTTTTGTGCTCAGTGAATTCACATATATGTCGTCAAAAAGAGTGAAAGACATTAAGAATAAACTAGTAATAATTAGTATTATTTTTAAGTTTATTACTTCCGGAATTTTCTTTATAGTTTTCATGGCCTCAAAATTTACAACTGGTTAATAATTTAATTCCCTGATGTAAACTTCAATAAAGAACCATGGATTTAAAAACCTTGATGATTTGAAAAATGACACATGTAAGTTTATTGTTGTTTTTGTATTATTTTTTTTTGATCCATTTTGTAAATCTCAACTTAAGTCCAACCCAAAATGAAAAACTGCCGCATCCAATAACATGTATCATTCTATATGAAAGTCTGCATCATTTTATAAGCTTCTGTTTGGGTTTAGTTTTGTGCTTCAAAATTCAGCTATTATGAATACATCAGAAACTTTTGAAACAGGTTGTTGTCCTCGGTTCCACCCTGAACTTTGGCAGGAAAAAGAAATAACATTCGAAAACAAGTTATTTCTAAAAGATCACGTTACCAGCGTTTTTCATATTCCATTGAACTATGGAAGGGTGATGACAAGGGATACCGCAAAAATTGAGAAAGCTGGAGCTAAAGCAAAGGAGCCGCTTATACTGACGGATGAAAAATCTCCATGGGGGGCGGATGTTTACATTGCCGTTGGAAAGGAAGTTCCTAAGGCAGGCATGGAAAAAATATCGGGTACGTTTTTGACCAAAGTATTTGAAGGTCCTTATAATAACATGGGCAAATTTATTGAGGAGATGGAAGCCTTTGTGCTGTCAAAAGGCAAAGAGACTAAAAAGCTCTATTATTACTACACCTATTGCCCAAAATGTGCAAAAGCTTACGGCAAAAATTTTATCGTTATTCTTGCGCAGATATAAGAATCTATTATCAAGTACAATTATTTTGTTTGACAAAGCCCAAGTTAAAAATGATTAAACGCATTCATTATTAGATTGAGAATAAGTCCTTAATTTTGACATTATATTAATGTAAAAAGTTTTACAATAATATAAAAGCCTCGTATATATGAATTGAGATGTTACAAGATTCAAGGGAAAAAAAACAATTTTGTTAAAGGCCAATTTATTTGTGATATGGAAACAGTTTTAATAACAGGCGGAAGCGGACTCATTGGCAAACATCTTTGTATAAGACTAAAAGAAAGAGGATTTAATGTATGTATTCTCAGTACATCAAAACAAAAAGCTGAGGGCTTAACAACTTATTTTTGGGACATTAATAAAAAGATAATTGAAAAAAAAGCTATCGAGAATACTGACTACATAATTCATCTTGCAGGCGCAAACATTGGTGAGAAAAGATGGACAACCAAAAGAAAACAATTAATTATCGACAGCCGTGTTAAATCAGGGGAATTAATTTTTAATGCATTAAAAGAAAATAATAAAACATTGAAGGCTTTTGTATCAGCATCAGCTGTTGGATACTACGGGGCAGTTACTTCAGACAAAATTTTTATAGAAACAGACCAGGCTGCAAATGACTTTTTAGGTGAAACCTGCAGACTCTGGGAGCAATCTGCAGACCGATTTAACGAATTAGGAATTAGAACGGTAAAAATCAGAACAGGCGTTGTGCTAGCTCAGCAGGACAGAGCCCTCATAAAAATGATCACTCAGATTAAATTTGGAATCGGCTCAGCATTAGGAAATGGAAAACAATATCTTCCGTGGATACACATCGAAGACTTATGCCAAATCTATATTAAGGCAATTGAAGACAAACAAATGAATGGCCCCTATAATGCTGCTGCTCCTGACATTAGAACAAACAGCGAATTTACGCGTGTTTTAGCACGAACTTTAAATAAACCATTTTGGTTTCCTAATATTCCTGCATTTATATTAAAATTATTATTCGGTGAAATGGCTGACGTCATCCTAAAGGGCAGCAGGGTTTCTTGTGCAAAAATTACAGCAGCTAATTTTACTTTTAAATTTCCTAATCTTGAAAACGCATTAAATGACTTATTTAATACCAGTTGGCTGAATACCGACAAGTAATATTTATCTTTCCTCATTTCCATCACTATTCCTGAAATTAAGTAATATTTGATTACTATATACTAATCATTTGTAAATAGAGGATTAAGTTTAAGGGGATAAAATATTACACAATAATCAATCTTTAATGCATCGTACGGCAAGACCAAAGATCTTTAGATTATTAGCCTCGCGGCCCACCTGAGCGCTATTATAATTTACAAGTCGGTACCATGGATAAGCAGCACTATTCTCCGAGGCAGACCACCAGGAGCCATAACCATTAGCACCCCACGTTCCACCAGTGTAGCGATCACCTATTGAGAGTGCGGTAAAGCCACTGGAGTTGGTTGCACCTGTATTGGGTGCTGTCCAGTAGGTAGTTCCGGTTTGTTTTAGTTTGCCCCCCGTAGCTGTTCCACGAAATCCTGTTAGGCTGCAGCCAGCGTCTGTACCAGGTTCTATTGCATTTTCCATAGTACACCATTCCGCATCTGTGGGTATATGCCAGCCCGTTGGGCAAACGCCCTGGATATTTCCAGATGGTATAGGACTCCAAGAGGCAGTATTGGTTGCTCCGTTAGTGTACTGAACCATCTCAGCCCACTGATACAAACCTCCAAAAGCGGTGCAATTTGCTACATCATCATTATAGCAGTATTTTTCGATGCTGCCATTATTGCTTTGTTCAAAGCTTCCGGCGATAAAAGTACCAGTGGTACTGTAATCCAGATTTTGCGCCATCCAACATTGTGTACCTATGAGCACAGCATTGTAGGTTTTTCCATCGCGGGCATCTACAAAACTACCACAACACGACACCGTAGTTATAACAACATCGTCTATTGAAGATATACAAGGAGCATTTGAAATTGTCCAACGTATTGTAGCTGTTCCAGTTGCGGCTAATCCTGTTACCGCTGATGCGGGTGAACCAGGAGTAGTGATGGTGGCTGTTCCGGAAACTACTGACCATGTGCCTGTTCCCACTGTTGGTGTATTGCCGGCTAATGCGGCCGTGTTTACTCCACAAGCCGGGTTTATATCAGCACCAGCATTAGCTGTAGTTGGCTTACAACCAATGCAACCAAAAGCCACCCAGGTGGTTGTGTTTGAATTATAGCCCTCATAGTAACCTTTTGCTTTATATATTTCTCTTATTCTTTGCGATGCTATTTCAGGGTTTTCAATTTCTTCCAACCGTTCCGAACCCACCTGAGCTAACCAAAGTTTAAACGGCTCTGCCTTTGGAGAAGTAATAGATTGAATAATTCTCAAAAGCCATTGCGTGTTCGCAGCTTGAACTTTTCTTTTTTTGCCATCAGCAGCCAGCATTTCAACTAGGGGACAAATTGTCCCCCAGTTGGAACTTAACTGAATGTCCCGCTTTTTCATTTTTTTTATATAATCCTTTACATCCGATGCATCTGTGAGCAATTGCACTACATCCTGTATTGAAAAATACCATTTCTGGTCAGAATCATTCCAAGCGCTTCGTATTTGTTTGCTTTCA
>CAISYK010000775.1 GCA_903889605.1 uncultured Bacteroidota bacterium | reverse complement strand
TGCGTAATTAGCCCTCCCCCTGCGCCAGCCAATGATTTTTGCGGAGGGGCAATTTCGCTATCAGTGAACGCGGTATGTACCAATACTGTCGGAACAACTGCTGGTGCAACACAATCATATCCTGGATGTGTCGGAACAGCCGATGATGACGTATGGTACAAATTTACCGCAACCAATTCCACAGCAACCATCACTGTTGATCCATCAAGCACAATGGATGCTGTAGTTCAATTATATTCCGGAACATGTATTCTTCTTAATCCAATTCAATGTATGGATAACGGATTAATAAACGGCAACGAAGTTATAAATGGAGTTGGTTTAGTTGTTGGTACTACATACTATGTCAGAGTATTTGATTATTATAACGGAAACGGCGGTGCTACTTTCAATATTTGTATTACAGGTCCTCCGTCATCATCAACTCCTACCAACGACAGCCCTTGTACTGCAATTGCATTACCTGAGGTAACGGCAGACTGTAATTATTCAAGATTTACAACCACAGGTGCTACAGCCTCAACAACTGCCCCTGCCCCATCTTCATGTGTCGGAGGAAGCGGAGCCATGAATGGTGGTTTTTCAGCCACAAGCAAAGATGTTTGGTTCAGCGTGACTGCACCTTCCAACGGGCAGTTAACAATTACACCTGAACCGGGTTATGGAATTAGTGATGCAGCAATGGTTTTGTACAGCGGCACATGCGGATCTTTAACTCAAATTACCTGCTCTGATGACCATAATTACCCCGGCACTGCTAATGATATGAAACCCTATATTTCACAAACAGGATTAACACCTGGGGCAACATATTTTATACGCTATTTTGGTTATGGCACCGCTTCCGGTAATTTTGGATTGTGTGTTTCTTCTCCTACTAATGACCTATGTTCATCATCATTATATATTTGTGATTTAAATGGATACAGTGCCTCTACAAGTGCTGCTTTCACACCTGACAGACCATGTAATATGCGGGGCAATAATGAAAATACTGCAGGAGTAGACCAGCCTGACGGAACTAATACCGGCGGTATTTTTGGGCAGGGCGGTTCTTGGGGAACAGGTTCTCCGGCTTTTGATGTAAATATTAATAACAATTCCTGGATCCGATTTACTGCAGGTGCTGTTACAGCTGTATTAAATGTAACTATAGGTGATTGCTGGAAAGGGAATTATCCGCAGGGGGGAATACAAATGCAGATATTTTCTGCCGTAAATTGCTGCAATTTTACACCTGTCTCAAATTTCCAGGAAAACTCTACAGGTTTTACTATATCAGCGAATAACCTTACTATTGGAAATGATTATTTTTTAATGGTAGATGGTTTTGCGGGTGATATTTGTAATTACACGATTTCAGCAAATTCAGGAGTGCAGTTTCCTGCGATTTCTGCTACTTCAAGTACTGTTTGTTTTGGAAACAGCACAACTTTAAGCGGGCCAAACGGAGCAACTTCTTATCAGTGGAATCCAGGCGGACAGACAACTCAAAACATTACGATTACCCCCTCCACAACTATAACATATACCTGCATAGCAAGCGGTGTTTGCGGATTCAAGCAGACTTTAACTAAAACAATTACTGTGAACCCATTACCAACCGTTGCAATTAACTCTGGCTCAACTGTAGCTATATGCAGATCTGCAAGTGTAAATTTAACTGCATCCGGTGCATCTTCTTATGCTTGGAATACCGGCGATTTAACACCATCAATATCTGTCAGTCCAAATATTACTACGATTTATACTGTAATTGGTACCGATGGAAATGGATGTACCGGAACAGCAGCTGTCAGCGTTACCGTTAACCCTTTGCCGACGGCAGCTGCGGCAAATGCTGCGGGCGGCTCAAGCTGCAACGGCGACAGCATTTATTTAAGTTCTTCCGGAGGTACAATCTATTCATGGACTGGACCCAACTCTTATAGTTCCAGTCTTCAAAACCCTGTAATAATTAACTCCACTCCGGCTATGAGCGGAATGTACATAGTTAATGTAACAAATTCATTTGGATGCACAGCTTCTGATTCTGCACAAGTGCTGATATACCAAACACCGCAGACAGTTGGGGTTTTAAATGTGACTGCCTGTATGGGCGACACATTATATTTTACTGCCATCGGCACCGGGACAATAAATTGGTACAGCGATTCCCTATTAACAACTTTGGTGCAAGGCAGCAGCAGTACTTATGTTCCTTCAGTTCCGGCTGGAACAACTGTTACCTATTATGTTGCTGCAGAAAGTAACGGCTGTGTAAGCCCTGTCGAATCAGCAACGGCAACGCTTTATTCATTTCCTGCAGCAGTTGCTTATAATGATGCAGTTGGACTTATGTGTTCCGGAAATACTCTGTATTTAATTTCTTCAGGCGGAACTTCTTTTTCCTGGACAGGACCAAATTCTTTCAGCTCAACCCAGCAAAACTTGGCAATATTTAATTCAACAACTGCATTAAATGGAGTTTACACGATTACTGTGACAGACGCGAATGGCTGCACAGCAACTGATACAACCACGGTTTTGATATATCAAACTCCTCCGGCTGTCACAGTTTCAGATATCGCAACATGTACAGGTGATCCATTAAATTTTACTGCTTTGGGCGCCGGTACAATAAATTGGTACAGCGATTCACTTTTAACAAATTTAGTTCAGGCTAACAGCAGCACCTATACACCAATAGTTCCAACAGGTACTACAGCTACATATTATGCTGCTGCTGAAAGTAATGGCTGCATAAGTCCCGGAACATCGGCAGCTGTAAGCAATTTCAACATTAATGCAAGCGGCAGTGCAAGTGCATATACAGGCTACACTCCTATAAACGTTGACTTTACTAATTTAAGCACAGGAGTGGATGCATCGGATAATTTCCTTTGGATTTTCGGAGATGAAAATACGGCTTCCACCTTCAACTCGTCAAATACATTTGCCGAAGGAGGAGCTTACAACGTTATTCTGGTTATTACCGAAACTACCAGCGGATGTATTGATACAGCATTTGTAAATGTTATATATGAGGATGCATCAAAATTAGTTATGCCAAACATCTTTACTCCCAATGGTGACGGCATCAATGATGTATTTACTGTAATAGCAAATGGAATCAGTGTATTTCACGCGGATATTTATGACCGCTGGGGAATAAAAATGTATCATTGGGATACCACTCAAGGCGGCTGGGATGGTAAAACTTTCAGCGGTGTTATGGCCTCAGAAGGCACATATTTTTATATGATTAAGGCTTCGGCTTATGATGGAAAAGAATATGCAGAACATGGTGCATTTCAACTTGTCAAATAATTTCTATAGTTAGTGTTGAAAGCACATTCTGAAAAAAAACCTATAAGAAGCATGATTAAAACATGTTTGCTGAAG
The DNA here is from genome assembly GCA_903889605.1 of uncultured Bacteroidota bacterium. Taxonomy (GTDB): domain Bacteria; phylum Bacteroidota; class Bacteroidia; order 2-12-FULL-35-15; family 2-12-FULL-35-15; genus 2-12-FULL-35-15. Next base: position 226 of record CAISYK010000775.1, on the reverse strand, counting down.
CCTTGTTATACTTTCAAAATAGTCTGACTCAATGTTATTTAGGGTTTCCTCAACGAGTCAAAACCATTATTATTAAAGTAATGCAGAACAAATTTATAATTTATATGCATCCTATTTTGCCTTTACCCTAAAAATATAATTCATTATCGTATAATTAATAAAAAACTCTCAAACGAAGCGTCATGTAAGAGTTTTTCACCCGAAGCAATCTCACATACGTGATTGA
>CAISYK010000774.1 GCA_903889605.1 uncultured Bacteroidota bacterium | reverse complement strand
GCAATACCGCAAACGGTTATTACGCTCTAAATTCCAATATCTCCGGCGGTTCTAATACGGCCGCAGGATATAATACACTTTACAATAACACCACAGGTATAAATAATACGGCCAATGGATATAATGCACTCTATTCAAATATTTCAGGAGCTAATAATACTGCCAATGGGTACCAAGCGCTTTATTCAAACACCACAGGATACGTAAATACTGCAGCAGGGGTAAATTCGCTTTACTACAACATCACCGGTTTTAACAATACGGCAAACGGATTTAGATCGCTGATCTCGAATGTTGCAGGCTCCAATGCAACTGCTGTAGGAGCGAATGCAATGCAGTATACAAACAGCACCTCTGCTCCATTTACAAATTATAATGCGGCATTTGGTTTTGAGGCATTGAGAGGGTCAAGTAATGCAGGTGATAATACGGGGAACAATAATACCGCTATCGGTTATCAGTCATTATGGTCCAACACATCCGGTTCATTCAATACCGCTAACGGGGTTTTGGCACTTTATTCCAATACCACCGGATACGGCAATACTGCAAACGGTTATTACGCTCTAAATTCCAATATCTCCGGCGGTTCTAATACGGCCGCAGGATATAATACACTTTACAATAACACCACAGGTATAAATAATACGGCCAATGGATATAATGCACTTTATTCAAATATTTCAGGAGCTAATAATACTGCTAATGGTATTCAGGCTCTTTATGCAAATACCACAGGTTATGTAAATACTGCCGGCGGAGTTAGTGCTCTGTATTTTAACACCACCGGTTTCAGCAATACTGCAAACGGATTCGGGGCACTTAAATCTAATGTTGCCGGCTCCAATGCAACTGCTCTAGGAACGAATGCAATGCAGTATGCTAACAGCGCCTCTGCCCCTTTTACAAATTATAATGTAGCGGTTGGTTTTGAGGCATTAAGAGGATCAAGTAATGCAGCCAATAATCTTGGGAATAATAATACGGCAATTGGGTATCAAACTTTATTGTCCAATACTGCAGGAGATTTCAATACAGCAGTTGGAGTTCAGGCGCTGAATTCCAATGTATCAGGAAGTTCTAATTCTGCTACCGGATATCAGGCTCTTCAGAGCAACGCTTTGGGAACCGGCAATACCGCCAATGGTTATCAGGCACTTTATACTAATTATTCAGGCACCTTCAATACAGCATTTGGTTTGACTGCAATGTATGCAAACACCACAGGTGGTTATAATACAGCTGTCGGAAGCGCTGCGCTTAACAGCAACACCACCGGGAACTACAATATTGCGAACGGTTTTAATGCTCTATATTCAAACACTACAGGGGACAAAAATATCGCTTTGGGTTATGGCGCAGGGTATTCTAATTCAACCGGTTCAGGAAATATATTTATTGGCCCCTTTGCAGGATATTCCGAAACCGGTTCCAATAAACTTGAGATCTCAAATAACAGCGGAACGCTTATTTACGGGGATTTTTTAACCGGCAATTTGGGGCTGGGAACCAAAGCGCCTGTAACTAGGCTGAATATTGGTAATAAGGTAGTTGAGGATAACACTTATTCTTATGACAATAACTCTCTTATGGTAGTTCATCAAACTCCCACATCTTCAACTACTCTTAATGATCCGAAAACAGTATTGATGCTGGCCAGGCAAGGAACTTACGGTCAAGCTTACGGAGCTGCTGCTTCATTTAATATTTCCAGATTTCAGAACAGCGGGACATCTTCAAAAACCCGTTTGGATATTGCTTTAGCCGATAATTACTTTGCTACTTCAAGTATTAATGTCATCACATTTTTATCATCCGGCAACGTAGGTATTAATTCTACTGCACCTACCAGTAAATTACAGGTTGTTGGTCTTCTGCAGTTTGCGAATAATGCAGCAGCTATTGCCGGCGGTTTAACTGTAGGAGCATTTTACAGAAATGGCGGCGACCCTGATATGGTTTGTGTCGTTCATTAATAATTAAATTAATTGTTGAATAAAAAGACTAAATTTTTTAAGCCCTGCAATAATTCTGCAGGGCTTTTTTATTTGTATTTTTGCAGTATGATAGCAATAGATAATACAATAGTTTCGGAGCATTTACTTGAAAAAAAATTTGTCTGCGACCTTAATGCCTGCAAAGGAGAGTGCTGTGTAGCAGGAGATTCAGGCGCACCTTTGGAGTTTGAAGAGATAGCAGTGATGGAAGACCTTTTAGATAAAGTAAAACCATATCTGCCTAAGAGCGGATTGAAAGCTATTGAAAAACAAGGTGTTTTTGTTATTGACGATGACGGTGATTATACTACAACATTAGTAAAAGGCAAACATTGTGCGTTCACTTATTTTGAAAATGATATAGCTAAATGTGCCATTGAAAAAGCCTTTTATGCAGGCGAAATATCTTGGAAAAAACCGATATCCTGCAATCTTTATCCTGTACGCATTACTAAATATAAGGATTACGATGCCGTAAACTACCATCAATGGGACGTATGCAAACCCGCCTGTGAATGCGGAGCCAAGCTGGATGTGCCTGTATATAAATTTTTACGTGAACCATTGATTAGGAAATACGGAGAAAATTGGTACAAACAATTGGAATTAGCAGATAAAATGAAAAAGGTATAATCACCCAGAGCTTTACCTCCAACCGTTATCAAAAATTACATTCGAAAACAATTTTGTTTTATAAACAATTTTTTGCAGAAACTATTAATTTTTTTATTGCTCCTGTAAATGGAGTTGTTTACAATTAATCTTCTCGTTTTTTAACTTTTTTTCACCATATTTTCTAATAATTGAACCGTTTTTTGAAAAATATTTTGTATTTTAGTATTACTGTTAAAATAAGATACAATTGAAAAAAAATAAAATTTCTGCATCACACAAAGCCATAGAACAAACCCAAGCCGATCAGGCATTCTTTTTAAAAGAATTTCAGCGTATTGGAAATATTGGATTTTACTACCTTGATTATTTTAAAGATGAATGGACTTCCTCCGAGCTCCTTGATTCTATTTTTGGTATTGAACATAATGAAATAAAAACAATTTCAAGCTGGAACAGCTTAATACATCCTGACCAAAAAGAAGAAATACTGCAATATTTTTTACAAAATGTTATAGCAGAAAAAAAACCATTCAACAAGGAATATAGAATTATCAGAAAAAAAGACGGCGCCGAGCGATGGGTTTTGGGAAAAGGCGAGCTTGATTTTGATGAAAACGGCAAGCCTCTGCGTATGCTTGGCACTATACAGGATATCACAGAAGGCAGACAAGCTGAATCAGCTTTAAATGAAAGCGAAGAAAAATTCCGGACAATTTTTCAAAGTGCTTCCGAAGGAATATTCATTGCAGATAACCAAGGAAATTATACCGAAGTTAATGATACTGGCTTAAAAATGCTTGGATACACAAAGGAGGAAATCCTTCAATTAAATTTAAAGGATTTAATTCCTGAAGAAGAACTGGCGCAGACTGTAAAGACATTTTCCAAAATCCGCAATGGGGAAACTGTTTCAAGTGAACACCATTTGATATGCAGAGATGGCAAATTGCTTCCGGTCGAAATTAATGCATCTGTTTTACCTAATGGCTCTCTGCTTGGAATGGTTCGAGACATTAGTGATCGCAGGCAGGCGGAACTGGAAAAAGATTATCTCCTGAGTTTTAATAAGCGTCTTATTGAAAATTCTCCAATTGGTACGTTACTTTACAAAGTATCTTCAGGGCAATGCGTTTTGGCAAATAATGCAGCAAAAACTGCTATTGGAGCACCTATTGAAAAACTTCTTGCTCAAAATTTTTGGGAGATCCCTTCCTGGAAAAACTCACGATTATTAGAGAATGCATTAATTACAATTGAAACAGGAAAAGGTCAAAAGTTTATTGCTCATTTTAGAACTACTTTTGGAAGAAAGGTATGGATAGACTGCCAAATGGTTTCGATGTTTATGGACGGCGAAAAACATCTCCTGTTAATGATAATTGACATTACCGAACGGATGCAGGCTGAAGAAGCATTAAAAGAAAGTGAAGAAAAATT
>CAISYK010000773.1 GCA_903889605.1 uncultured Bacteroidota bacterium | reverse complement strand
TGATTGCCTTCACGTATTACTTGCAGATGATGACCGGGATGATCGCCTGTTTTTTAAATATGCTATTGAAGAATTAAAAATACAAACTATTGTTACTACTGTTAATGACGGTGTTGAACTTATGAATTACCTCAACAAAACCGAGAACCTTTTGCCGCACTTGGTTTTTCTGGATCTTAACATGCCGCGCAAAGGCGGGATGGAATGTTTAAAAGAAATAAGAAGCAATAAACTTTTTAAAGACCTTTCAGTTGCAATTTATTCTACCTCAGGTTCTGAAAAAGATATTGAAGAGTCATTTGTGCTGGGAGCAAATATTTACATTACAAAACCAAATGATTTTAACTCACTAAAAAAAATACTTGCCGAGGTAATAAGTATAAATTGGCAGTATCACACTTCAGGTTTAAATAAAGAAAATTTTGTGCTTAGTATTTAATTTTTATTGGGTTGATATTGATATCTTTTTTTCTCGTTGAGTTTCGCAGATTAAAGGCAGAGTTTCGCCAAATAATATAGAAGAATACAATACTAATTAATGTTTTTCCATACAGTCGGCATTACTATCAGCACGTCATTGCGAAGGAGGCACGACTGAAGCAATCTCATTCGCATATATGAGATTGCTTCGGGTGAAAAACCCTCGCAATGACGCTGAGTTTGAGCGTTTTTTATTAATAATACGATAACGAATTTTAATTTAAATATCTTTTAATCTACGTCAGGTGTTTTTTGTTTTTTTGAATTACCTGACTCAATTGACCGAGACCATTTAATAAATCCGCGGAACGCAGCGTAATAACTCTGAGTTTTTCTGCGGGAAAAAGTAAAACATGTTATGGCCAAAATAACTAAAAACGAAAAAAAAAGAAGCGCTTCCATTTCATTGGTAACAATGGAAATTCCAACTCATGCCCGGAAATCTTTACCAATAAATTTGAATGAAAAAGCTGCTGAAAAAATTACTGTTTCAGGTCTTGAAGCAGATGATTCCCTGGATGTTTCCGAACTGCTGGAAATATTAATAGAAATTAAAAATGGAAATTTTGAAGTAAAAATGCCTGTTAATAAAACAGGCATTAGCGGAAAAATATCGGATACAATAAATGAAATTATCGACAGCAATAAAAAACTAATTAATGAATTTGCTGAAGCAAAAAAAAATATCGGTAAAGAAGGACGGCTTGATGAACGTATCATTTCCTCTGATGCTCATGGTGAATGGAAAACAGGCATAGATTCTTTGAACTTATTGATTTCAGACCTGGTTTACCCAATTAGAGAAATTCATAAGGTTATTTCATCTGTTGCAAAAGGAAATATGGCAAATTTAAAGCCTATTGATATAAGCAATTTAGATCAGCAGGGTGAATTTGCCAGAATTGCTGAAGAAGTAAATTGTCTGGTAAAACAGTTAAACCTGTTTTCATCGGAGGTAACACGTGTGGCTTCTGAAATAGGCAAAGGAGGAAAGCTTGGAGGACAAGCAGTAATACATGGTATTGAGGGTAATTGGAAAGAATTAACTGATGCCATAAATCAAATGTCCTCTATACATTCGGCCAGAGTAGACATCATTACCAAAGTATTAAATGATGTTGCCAACGGTGATTTATCTCAAAAAATAACGTTGGATATATATGGTGATGCTTTTCGATTAAAAGATACATTGAACTTAATGGTGGATCAGCTGCGTGGATTTGCATCTGAAGTTACAAGGGTTGCGTGTGAAGTTGGTGTTGAAGGACGTTTAGGCGCTCAGGCAAATATACCAGGCGCTTTAGGTGTCTGGAAAAATATAACAGAAAACGTAAATCAGTTTGCGGATAATTTTACAATCCAGGTAAGATCTATTTCCGAAGTAGCTGCCGCTGTTACAAAAGGCGACTTAACCCGTTATGTTAGTTTGGATGCTAAAGGCGAAGTAAGAGATTTGAAAGATACCATCAACCTGATGATTTCTAATTTAAGACAAACAACTTTGTTAAGCAGGGATCTGGATTGGCTGAAATCAAATCTTGCTAAGTTCAACAAGATGCTGCAGGGGCAAAAAGATCTGAAAACTGTTGGAAGACGTATTCTCTCAGAGTTAGCGCAGGTGATAAATGCACATTACGGCGCATTTTATATTGTAACTGCCGATGAAGTGTTTCCGAAGCTGAAACTATTCGCTTCTTATGCTTATAAATCAGAAAAACATATACCAAAAGAATTTATGATTGGTGAGGGATTGATCGGACAATGTGCATTAGATAAGGAGCGTATCATCATTTCTAATGTTCCTGATACTTATGTGAAAATTACTTCAGGATTGGGAAAAGCAAAACCTTCGGATTTAATATTGCTCCCGGTATTATTTGAGAATAATGTAAAGGCCGTTATTGAATTAGGGTCCTTTGAAACTTTCAGCCGGACACAGTTGGATTTCCTCAGTCAGTTAACCGAAAGTATAGGTATTGTTGTTAATACAATTCAAACAACCAACAGAACTGAAGTGCTGCTTTCTCAATCTCAATCATTGGCAAGTGCATTGAAAATACAGCAGGAAGAGTTGAAACGAACCAATGATGAATTAGAAGATAAAGCTTTTCTGCTTTCAAAACAAAAGGACGAAGTAGAAACTAAGAACAGAGAAGTGGAGGAGGCGAGAAAATCATTAGAGGAAAAAGCTGAACAGCTTACCTTAACTTCAAAATACAAAACTGAATTTCTTGCCAATATGTCGCATGAACTGCGTACACCATTAAATAGTTTATTAATTCTTTCTCAGCAATTATATGAAAATCCGGAAGGAAATTTAAATGTTAAACAAACTAGTTACGCTAAAACGATTTTCTCCTGCGGTGACGACTTATTGCAGCTGATTAATAATATACTTGACCTCTCCAAGATCGAGTCTGGATTTCTCATTGCCAATATTTCTAAAGTTCGTTTTACGGAAATTTCAGAATTTCTTGAATCAACTTTTAACCCATTAGCAGAAAGTAAAAAACTGAAATTTATTACAGAAATAGACCCAGGACTTCCTGAATCATTGAATACTGACTTTCTGCGGTTAAACCAAATTCTTAAAAATCTACTTTCAAACGCATTCAAATTCACTGAAAAAGGTGAAGTAAAACTTAAAATATTCATTACGGATAGAAAATGGAAATCAGGTAAAAGTTCACTTAACAATGCAAACCAAGTTGCAGCGTTTTCCATAACCGACTCAGGAATTGGTATTCCAAAAGATAAGCAGTCTATTATTTTTGAAGCATTCCAGCAGGCCGAGGGAAACACGAGCCGTAAATACGGAGGAACAGGGCTGGGATTATCTATCAGTCGTGGTTTGGCTGATCTGCTTGGCGGAACAATTGAATTAGAAAGTAATACAGGTATCGGTACAACATTCACGTTTTATTTACCTTTGGATAAAATTGATGATTCTGCAGGTGATAATTATTTTGAACCATCCCAGCTTAAACAAAAAGACCTTGAAGAAATAATTAACAGTTTTAAAATTGTCCAGGATGAAATTAAAGATGGAAAACAGGATGAAATAATCGAAATAACCAATGAAACATGCGATGACAGGAATAATATTTCAGCAAACGATAAAGTATTATTGATAATTGAGGATGATTTGCTTTTCGCAAAAATATTATCAGAACATGCCCATCTGGCCGGAATTAAAGTTGTTATCGCTTCTAATTATGCTGAGATATTTAATTTCATAACACTTTTTAATCCAATAGCGGTTACACTGGATGTTTATCTTTCAGATACAAACGGTTGGAAGGTAATGGACGTTTTAAAGAATGATCTGAAATACAGACATATTCCGGTTTATATGATTTCCAATGAGGAAAATAAAATTCTTGCTTTAAAACGAGGTGCCAGAAACTTTTTATTTAAGCCGGTTCAGAAGATGCATTTTAATGATCTTTTTAAAGATATAATCGAATTTAATGCAAAAGAAAAAAAACAATTATTGGTGGTTGAGTACATTGAAAATGAGCCGTCTCAGATTACGAAATTATTTAATGAATGCTGTATTGAACTAACTACAGCTTCTACAGGAAAAGAAGCCATTCAGCTTCTAAAGGAAAATATATTCGACTGCATCATACTTGATTACAGTTTGCCTGACATTTTAGGAATAGATTTAGTAAAAAACATTGAAAATAATATAGATAACTTAGCGCCGATTATTCTATATTCTGCAAAAGATCTTAATAAGGGAGAATTAACACAATTGAACAAAATGTCAGGCACTGTTGTTCTTAAAGATGTGAATTCACGAGATCGTTTGTTGGAAGAAACTTTGATGCTGCTGCATGTGGATTATGCAAAACTTCCATTAGAAAAACGCAGGATGATGGAAAATTTCCGAATGAAGAGTGATGTATTAATACGAAAAAAAATATTAGTGGTTGATGATGATGTGAGGAATCTTTTTGCTGTCACCGCTGTTTTTGAACGATATAATATTGATGTATTAACAGCCCAAAGCGGTAAGGAAGCAATAAGCATGCTGAATGAATTCAGCGATATTGATATGGTGCTGATGGATATTATGATGCCCGAAATGGATGGCTATGAAGCTATAAGTAAGATCAGGAGGGAGAATAAAAACAGCGCTCTGCCGATTATTGCTGTTACTGCTAAAGCAATGACAGGCGACCGTCAAAAGTGCATTGCCGCCGGCGCATCTGATTATATTACAAAACCTTTAAAAATGGATCAGCTTCTTTCAATGATGAGGATGTGGTTTCATAAATAATGGATTATTGTAAAAAAGATTCACCACTAAGGCACATAGAACCACTAAGAAACACTGAGAAAAGAAAATAATATTAAAATATTAATGCCAATGATTCGGGATATAACAATTATTGGAACTGAAAAATATTATCTTAGTGAAACTTTGTGTTCTTAGTGTCTTAGTGGTAAAAATAAACAGAAAAAATGCAGAAGTTATTAAAAGTTAAAATTTTACTTGTTGATGACAATGAGAATAATTTATTTTCTATGGAAAGTATTTTAGCTCAGGATAATTATCAATTAGTTAAGGCTTCTTCCGGCATTGAAGTGTTGAAAATTTTATTGAAAGAATCTGATTTTACCATTATTTTGATGGATGTGGAAATGCCCGGCATGAATGGTATTGAAACAGCTGCAATGATTTACCAGCGCGAAAAATTACGCCATATCCCTATTATTTTTATTACAGCTCACAGCTACGGCGATGAAAATACTTTTAAAGGATATAAAGCCGGTGCGGTGGATTATATCTATAAACCTATACAACCCGATTTATTAAGGGCAAAGGTTTCTGTTTTTGTTGATTTATACCGCAAAAATCATCAATTGCTGGAACAGGAGCAGAGGCTGACAGCAATAAATAATAACTTAGAAATTGAGATCAGGGACCGTATTATTTCGGAAGAAAAAGTAAAGGAATTGAATAAACAATTATTGAAAAACATTGAGAAGCTGGAATCAGCAAATAAAAAAATGGACCAGTTTTCCTTTATCGCTTCG
>CAISYK010000772.1 GCA_903889605.1 uncultured Bacteroidota bacterium | reverse complement strand
TTCCTTCTGAACTTGGTTTGCCTGGGCTTGTGGCTTTTATTTGGTTTTTAATTCATTTTAAGGTCCGGAGCGTTAACACCATGAATCGACATGAGGCTATAAATAGCATGTGTTTTGTCTTTTTAATCATGTATAGTTCACGAAATGGTAGCTATCTAAATATACAATTCATGTTCTTTGCAGCCGCATATTATTATACTTACATCTTGAATAAAAAAGAGTCTAACTTGCTAAATATAAATGTTATCAAATAATTCGGCAGCTAAAAATGATGGTATAAGCATTATAACTATTGTTCTTAACCAAAAGTCCTTAATTGAAGAAACTATTAAAAGTGTAATTATTCAAAAGAATGATGTTAACATAGAATATCTTATTATTGATGGTGGCTCCACTGACGGTACAGTAGAAGTTATTAATTCTTATAACAAATATATTGACCATTTCGTTTCTGAGCCTGATGGTGGAATATATCAGGCAATAAATAAAGGCATTTGTATGGCTAAGTATCAATATGTTGGCTTAATTCACTGCGGTGATTGTTATAAACCTGGTGCTCTTTTAAAAGTTTATAACGCATTTTACAGCTCAAATGCTGATATTGTCTATTGTGATATTGAAAAAAAAGAAGAAAAAGGTAATGATTTTATTATCACTACCCATACTGCTGATCACAAATATTTAGAAAAAAAAATGTCCATATTTCATCCTTCAACATTCGTAAAACTTTCAGTTTACAAAAATATTGGAGTTTATAATACAGAGTACAAATCTGCAGCAGATTATGATTTTTTTCTTAGATTATTTAAAGAAAATGTCACATTTATTCACTTGCCTTTTGCGGCATCAACTTTTCGTTCAGGGGGAATCTCCAGTAAGAATTTTAAATTATCTTTTAAGGAAAATTATAAAATTCGTCACAAACAGCTCGACTTTATTGCTGCCTTCATTTATTTTTGTAAAACAATAGTTATGCATTCTATTTTTTCAATACGAAAAAAAATTATCACAAGACTTATTGGAGAAAAATTATATTTTAGTATTAAACAAAGTAGAGCAAAATATAGAAAATGATTTTCAACAGTAATTTGTTTAATAACCAGAATAAAATTGTTGATATATTTGATAAACTATATACTCAAGTTATTGATAAAAATAAATTTCTTGCAAAAATAAGATTTTACTCCTTGCAAAGATTTTCAATAAGAGTAATCGTGAACCTTTTGATCCCTTTATATTTTATTTTGACCAAAAATAATAATGAAGCGAAACCTCCAAATAAGAAGTTTCATTCTCCAAAATTGATCGTGTCTTTAACAACGTTTCCTGCTAGGATTAGTAGGGTATGGATTGTCATAGAATCTCTATTAAGACAAACACATAAGCCAGATGAAATTATTTTGTGGCTGTCAAAAGATCAGTTTGACTCAATTGATAAATTACCTAAAAAATTAAGAAAACAGCAAAAAAACGGCTTGGATATTAGATTATGTAGCGGAGATTTAAAATCACACAAGAAGTATTATTATACATTGCAGCAATATCCTGAAGATTTTTTGATTACTGTTGACGACGATATTATATACCATACTACGATGATAGCTGAATTAGTAGAGCTCAATAAGAAGTACCCAAGGTCAATTTGCTGCCATAGGGCCAGCTACATTAAAACAAAGAATGATAAAATATTACCTTATTTGGATTGGGGGGTAATCAATAGCAAACAAGGCCCAAGCTATAATATATTTCAGACTAGTGGCGGCGGAACCATTTATCCGCCTCACTCTCTTCATTGTGAGGTATTGAACGATAAAGTATTCAAACAGAATTGTTTTTATGCTGATGATGTTTGGCTGAATATTATGAGTCAATTAAATGGCACAACCGTTGTAAAAGCAGATTATAATTCCGTTTTGTTACCTGTAATTAATTTCAATAATGTAAAACTATCTTCAATAAACGTTACTCTTGGTAAAAATGACAAACAGCTTGATGATGTTCGTAATTATTATATTGAAAAATTAGGCGTCGATGCTTTTGCAAATTGTTTAAAAGGCGAGTTCCTAAGGTCTTAATGGAAGAAGGATTCAAACGTGCAATGCATTAAAAAAAATACGTTAAATGTTGAAAAAGAAAAAGGTGTTGATTCTTCAAAATACTATTTTGCATTATAGAAAGTCATTATATAATGAATTATCAAAGTTGTATGATGTTACAGTTTTGCATTCAGGGAAAAATGCTGTTACCGAAGA
>CAISYK010000771.1 GCA_903889605.1 uncultured Bacteroidota bacterium | reverse complement strand
TAATAAAATCATAGCAGACAGGATATTTTCAAACTTAGATTTAGACCTGAGTTGCAAAAAAATAAAAGCAATTTATCGAGATGCTTTATCATTAGGTAGTATCAACAGTATGGCTGCTTAAATTTTTACCGAACTATTGATTTAAAATAAATTTATAAAAAAAACCTCCATTAGCCAAAGGCATATATGGAAGGTTTACTGTATTATTCAATTAAACTTTTAACTCTCAACTCTTAACTATTTTCACTGTTTCACCATTTTCTTAGTTTCAATAATTTTGCCATCCACCACAAGCGTGTAAGTGTATATCCCGCTGGACAAATCGCTGGCAAAAACATTAAGCGTCCCTTTGCCTTTTTGGGTAAGTTCGGTTGATTGTATCAATTTACCCTGTGCATTGTAAAACAGCATTTGTGCCTTAAATGTATTATCTGGTAAAGAGTAATTGATGGCTGTCTGTTCTGAAAATGGATTTGGTAAATTCTGCTCTAAAACCACTGCCTGTGCGTCATTCAGCTCAACACTGGTTTGTTTTGTCGATGTTTGCGGTTTAGCATCTGAAGGTGATTGTATTGGACGGTTGCAGCAGTTGTTTATTGTTGTCCGCAACTGATCCCGTTGATTTTGAAATAAGGTATTGTTTATTGTCAGCTGATTTTGCAATGATGTAATAATAGAATCCTGATTAGTTGCTTTTGTTTGTATTGCCGTATTGATTGAATCCTGCTGAATTGTTTTTGTTTTTAAGCTATCAATTTTACGCTGTTGTTCCTGAATACCTTTTGTCAAGATTGCGATAAAGGAAATATAGTTCAATGCTCTATGTGTAAAAGCTGCAGACAAGGTATTCCCTAATGTATCTAAAACTGCTGCTTTGTAAGTGAATGAAACTAATTCAGGCAGAATAGTTTCAATTTCTTGAGCAATAAACCCATACTGTTTTACCGAAGGGAAATTGAATCCTTTCAAACCATTAAAATTTAAAGTATCAAAATAATAACTTTTAGGTTTTAAAAGATTTATGATATTTAATGCATTGTGCAAGGTGTCAATATTTGTTTTGAACATTTGGTCAGAAGATAAGGCAATTCCATTGCAACGGACACTCCCATCAGTATTTATATCTCCCCCCTGAACATCCAACTTATAACCACTTCCCGGCTCTGACGTTCCAATGCCAACATTGCCTGTTGAAGTTGCAAATAATGTATATCCAGTATGTGCACCACCTGTTGCGTTAGTAGCAAGACCTATTCCCCCATATGCAGCTATATCCAAATCATTACTTTGTCGCGTGAAACTAAATAAATGAGAACCTCCAGTTGGTGCATCGTATGTTAAAATACCTGTTCCATTACCACCGACTACTGTTCTCAAGTTTCCAGCTACAACTAATTTTTCACCTGGATTAATAGACCCAATACCCACATTGCCCCCAATAGCTTGAAAAACTAATGGCTTTGTATCCCAGGCATGTCCAGACTCATAGGATTGAATGTATCCAATATTTGCAGTGGGGTCTGTACCAATTATCATTCCTGTATTATCACTTGCTAATAACTTTAAATTTTCAGTATTTTCAGAGTTATAAGTCCCGTTTTTATTTATTTGTAACTTACAGTATGGTGTTGAAGTTCCGATACCCACATTCCCAAGTGTATCAACTTCCAACTGACCATTGCTAATAAATGGAAAAAGTATTAAGCCAGTTAACAAAAGCAGAATACTGATTTTGTTTTTTCTCATTTGTTTTGTTTTCATAATATGTTTTTTATTTTGGTTTAGTTTTTTAATTATTGACATGTTGTTGGTAATAAACTCAGCTTTTGTCCTAATGGGACCCTGAAATTTTTCTTGATTGAAATTGATTTTGATGCCC
>CAISYK010000770.1 GCA_903889605.1 uncultured Bacteroidota bacterium | reverse complement strand
TTTTATTTTTTATTTTTTCGTTCAAATTGCTTACGGGCAGGATATAAGTACTGTTCAGATAAAAAAGCATATAAAATTCCTGTCGGACGATAAGCTGAAAGGAAGGGAAACCGGCAGCCAGGAGGAACTTACTGCGGCAAATTATATACGTAAAAGTTTTATAAAATATAAACTTGAACCCAAAGGAAACCTTAATAGTTATTATTATTCCTATAAATTTAAAAAGCCCAAAGATAAACAAGATACAATCGGCGGTGAAGTAATTTCAGCTCTTGATGTTGCAGGCTTCCTTGATAATGGGGCTGAAAACACCGTCATTATTGGTGCTCATTTTGATCACCTTGGAATGGGGTATGACCACAACTCCCTTGACGCAAATCCTGAAGGAAAAATTCACAATGGCGCAGATGATAATGCCTCAGGGACTGCTGGTGTATTGGAACTTGCCCGTTATTTTTCAGAAAATAAACGAAAAGAAAAATTTAATTTTTTATTCATTTGCTTTTCAGGTGAAGAACTTGGGTTATATGGATCAAAGAAATATTGCGAGAATCCAACCATTGATTTTTCGAAAGTCAATTATATGCTGAACCTAGATATGATAGGGCGTCTGAACGACTCCACAAAAAAACTGCTTCTTTTCGGTGTAGGTACTGCAGCTGACTGGGTGCCTTTAATTGAAAAAACACAAAGTGATTTCAGTGTAAAAAAAGATAGTGCTGGAATTGGATCTTCTGATCAAACTTCCTTTTATTTAAAAGACATTCCCGTTCTTATGTTTTTCACAGGCCAGCATGCTGATTATCACAAACCTGCCGATAAGGTTGGAAAAGTGAATCTTTCTGGTGAGAAAAAAGTCCTCGAATATGTTATAAATATTGAAGCTGAAACAGAGTCTCTTCCTAAACTTCAATTTTTGAAAACAAAAAATTCTAATGCGGGTAGTCATAAATATAAGGTTACATTAGGAATAATGCCTGACTATACTTTTGACGGAAAGGGAATGCGTATCGATGGTGTTACTGAGGGTAAACCTGCATCAAAAGCGGGAATCCAAAAGGGAGATATCGTGATTAAACTTGGAGAAGAAAAAGTAGAAAGCACCATGGATTATATGAAAGCGCTGTCCTTGTTTAAAAGCGGAGATACGACGGAAATAATGGTTTTAAGAGGTGCTGCTGAAGTAAAATTAAAAGTTACATTTTTATGAAAAGAATTTTGATTAAAAATGCATCTATTGTTAACGAGGGCCGGATATTCAACGGCTGTGTTTTACTTGAAGATAATTTGATTGCAAAAATTTCAGAAACTGAGATTTTTACAAATGCTGATTTAGTAATTGATGCTGCTGGAAAATATTTATTTCCCGGATGCATTGATGATCAGGTGCATTTTCGTGAACCAGGATTAACACATAAGGGTGAAATATATACTGAAGCAAAAGCTGGAATAGCAGGAGGCGTGACATCCTACATGGAAATGCCGAACACTATACCAAATGTTTTTACTCAAAAAATACTGGAGGAAAAATACGAGCGGGCATCAGAAGTTTCATTGGCAAATTATTCTTTTTATATGGGTGCTTCAAATGATAATATTGATGAAGTGCTTAAAACTAATCCGAAAAATGTCTGCGGAATAAAAGTATTCATGGGTTCATCAACAGGAAATATGCTGGTAGACAATCATGAAACACTGGAAGCATTGTTCTCAAAATGTAAACTGCTTATTGCTGCGCATTGCGAAGATGAAGATATAATCAAGCGCAATATTACTGCTTATAAAGAATTGTACGGGGAAAATGTTCCGATAGGCTGTCATCCTCTTATCCGCAGCGAGGAAGCTTGTTATAAATCTTCCTCATTTGCTGTTGAATTGGCAAAAAAACACAATACAAGGCTGCATATTCTGCATATTTCAACCGCGAAAGAGTTATCTCTTTTTGATAATATAACACCATTAAAACAAAAACGGATTACTTCCGAAGTATGCATTCATTATCTTTGGTTCTGCGATGAAGATTATAAAACTAAAGGTGCATTTATTAAATGGAATCCTGCAATAAAAACACGCGGTGACAGAGATGCTCTTCTGAAAGGAGTTTTGGAAAATAAAATTGATGTAATCGCCACCGATCATGCTCCTCACACTGTTGAAGAAAAACAGAAACCATATTTTAAATCACCCTCCGGCGGGCCATTAGTTCAGCATTCTTTAGCAGCTATGTTAGAGCTTTATCATAAGAAAAAAATAACCCTCGAAAAAATTGCTGAAAAAATGGCTCACGATGTCGCTGATTGTTTCCAAATTGAAAAACGCGGATATATTCGTGAAGGTTATTTTGCCGATTTGGTTTTAGTTGATTTAAAATCACCTTGGATAGTTGATAAATCAAATATCTTATATAAGTGCGGCTGGTCTCCTTTTGAGGGCATAACCTTTAACTCCAAAGTAACCCATACGTTTGTAAACGGCAATTTGATCTATGATAACGGCACCTTTAATGAGCAAAAGAAAGGATTACGGTTAACATTTGAGCGTGAC
>CAISYK010000769.1 GCA_903889605.1 uncultured Bacteroidota bacterium | reverse complement strand
TAATAAAATCATAGCAGACAGGATATTTTCAAACTTAGATTTAGACCTGAGTTGCAAAAAAATAAAAGCAATTTATCGAGATGCTTTATCATTAGGTAGTATCAACAGTATGGCTGCTTAAATTTTTACCGAACTATTGTACAGATGAAAATATTCAAAATTCTCATATCAATAATTTTTCTTTTTTTGAGTAGCTATTTGCTCGCTCAAACAGATTCCATGAAAATTACATCCGCTTTAAAGGCTATAGAAAACAATGACTTTCAGATAGCACTTCAGAGATTAAGTGACGTTTCGAACATTGAAAAAAAGAATAAAATGTTTTTATATTACTCAGGAGAGGCTTACTACAATTTACTTAAATTTGATTCAGCCGAAGTGTATTACAAAAATTACATGATTCTGGATTCCACCGATAAGAATGTTTCAGATAAATTAGATGATATCTATTTTAAAAGAAAAAAAGGATTCAAGCAAGTAGCAATGGATTTGTTAACAAGTCAATTGGACAATCAAAAAAATAATGACAAAGAGTTCCCTGTAGAATATCATGTTTCCTTGAATTGCATTAGCTCTGATAGCGGAAATGTTAATCGTTTAGTCTTCATCAATAACATTAAACAAGTTGAATTAATGCATGACAGAGTCATAATTTACACTTTAGAAAAGAAAGTAATTTGCACGTTAAATAATGACTGTAGAGTTGAGTATCAAAATACATTTTTTATTGATTCCTTCGATGCAGTTTCATTGAAGCGAATTTATATAATACTCAACAGTTTAATATAAATTCTGGCAAGACAGCTTCGTTTTAAATTGTTTGCAATCTCCGTTTTCATAAGAATCGAAAAATAATAAATATCCACCCTTTTAGCGTCAACTCATTTTGGCCATAACAAGGTTTTTTGTACCACATTTGGCCAACTTAAAAAAATATCATTTTGGCCATATCTGTAGTATTTAGTATATTTATGGCCAAAATGAAAAATAATGATAATAGGCAGAGAACAAGAAATATCGATTCTGAATAAAAAACTAAGTTCTACTAAACCTGAGTTCGTAGCCTTATATGGAAGGCGTAGGATAGGTAAAACATACCTAATAAGAAATGTTTTTGATGGTAAATTTACATTTCGCCTTACTGGTATGGCACAGGCAACTTTGCAGGAACAGCTTACCAATTTTGATATGGCCATGCAGGAACAATCCCCCCAAGTAGGTCGCAAAAATGTCACTAACTGGATGGAAGCTTTTCAACAAATCAGGCAGGCGGTAGAAAAATCGAAACAAAAGCGAAAAATCATTTTTATTGATGAGTTGCCGTGGTTTGATACACCTCACTCCGGTTTTATCCCTGCATTGGAGCATTTTTGGAATAGTTGGGCATCCGGCAGAAAGGATATTTTATTGGTGGTATGTGGCTCAGCAGCTTCGTGGATGATCAATACACTCATAAACAATAAAGGTGGCTTACATAATCGAGTTACTCAAAAAATAAAAATAGCACCTTTTACCTTGAAGGAATGCAAAGAGCTTTTAAAATATAAAAAAATCACTTTAGATCATTACCAACTTATACAACTTTACATGGTTTTGGGAGGCATTCCTTTCTATTGGGATGCCGTGGAAAAAGGCCTCAGTGCCTCACAAAATATCAATAGCCTTTGTTTTGAATCCAATGGTTTGCTTATAGGAGAATTTAATAACTTATTTAAATCCCTGTTCGCTAAAGCTGAACGCCATGAGGCTATTGTGGCTGCTCTGGCTAAAAAAAGTAAGGGGCTTACCCGCGAAGAGATTAAAGAAGAAAGTAAGCTCCCTACTGGTGGCAGTCTAACTCGCTTATTGGATGAGTTAGAAGAAAGTGGATTTATCAGACGCTATCTACCTTTTGGTAAAAAAGCGAAGAACAGTCTATATCAACTATGCGACTTTTTTTCTTTGTTTCATATCAAATTTATAAAAGGGCAAAAAAAATTTGATAAAAACCATTGGCTAAAGTTGATTGATAGCCCACATCATAGAGCATGGAGTGGGTACGCCTTTGAGCAGGTATGCCTTGCCCATACCCCGCAAATTAAAAAAGCTTTGGGGATAAGTGGAATAGAAACAGAAACCTCTTCTTGGAAAAGCGTACAGGCAAAAAATGGGGCGCAGATTGACTTGGTTATTGATCGCAGGGATGGTGTCATTAATCTATGCGAAATGAAATTTTCGATTAGCCCGTTCATTATTGATAAAAAGTACGATGCCGAATTGCGAAATAAAATCGGAGCTTTTAAAGCCGATACCCAGACGAAAAAATCCGTTTTCCTTACTATGCTTACTACATTCGGGTTGCAATCTAATATCTATTCAGGCAATGTACAGAATGATTTAAAAATGGGTTTATTATTTGAGGCTGTATAAAAGTTCGAGGCTAATACTTTGGCTAAGTGGGAAAATTTAGGTGGCATCATAATTTGAAATGTAAAAACAATTGCTTTAAAGCTCTTTTTTTCTTTTGAGAATTACCGACCAAAATTTTGATAATTCCTAAGACGTTGAAAATCATCCATAAAGTTCGATAAATCAAACCCGTAGGGTCATACTCCAAACCGTTCGAAAATAGCAATTCCTCCAATTCTAATTTCCCCTTATACCCGTTATAACTCCATATTTGCGTTAGATTGCAAAGAATTTGACTGTATTTTTCCACCCTTTATGTAAGGTTCTACTTTTCAAAGTGGGAAAGAAAAGTATAGGGGATTTATCAATTAATGGATTATTTTGAATGCAAATCTGCGATACACGGCAGTTTTTAATAGTTAAATTCTAGCGACTTATTAAATTTCCAGCAATTGGAAATCATCATCAAGTTCGATAAATCGAACCAATATGGTGTCTTCAAGGATGTCGTTCACATTTGGCTTGGAGGTGGGGGATGAACAAAAGCCTATTGCTTTTGCAGTATTTAAATTACAATTTGCCCCCATACCTTCTTGATGAAATTGGCAGACAGTATAGACTCAGCATATAGTTTGAAAAAATGCTGGGTCTAGAGGCCCTCAGAGGTCCTTTAAAAGAAAAGCCCAATAAAAGATTGTTTATCAGGATTATTTATTCTCTAAACATATATAAAACACCTAAGACTCTTTTTTTCAAGTATACAGTTGTTCGCCTATTTGTCGATCATTATATTTGGAAATAACAAACAATAAAACGGAAAATAATACCCGTAAGACTTAATTGGGGTTACAAAAAAATTGGCATGATTATTTTAACTTTTGCTTTGGTTAAAAACCGAAAAAAACAAAATGAAAAACATATTCAGGTATTTTGCCGTAAGTACTATCAGCGGAATATTGTTCGGTATAATGGACGGCTATATAAATTCTAATTCTTTAGCCCAAAGTCTCTTTGAAATTTATAAACCAATTGCAAAAACATCGGTCAATATTACTGCAGGAATTATTATCGACCTATTATATGGGCTTGCAATGGCTGGAATATTCCTGCTTTTGTATAAAAGTCTGCCGGGTGAAAAAGGCCTGTTAAAAGGAATAAGTTTTGCACTAATTATTTGGTTTTTTCGTGTCCTGATGTTTGTTGTCTATACCGATGAAACTGAACCACCCATTCCGACCAAGCTATACCACTTTTCCGAGGCATATTGAACCACCTATTCCGAGGATGTTGAACCACCCTTTTTCGCTCCAATTTCTACCCCTCTTTTTTTGTGATTTCCGG
>CAISYK010000768.1 GCA_903889605.1 uncultured Bacteroidota bacterium | reverse complement strand
TTTAGAGAGCTTGAGCCGTATGCGGGGAAACTTGCAAGTACGGTTCTTAGGGGACAAGGGCGAGGAAACTCGCCTGAGTTACTTGACAAAAATGAAAATTGCAGTTATAAAAGGATTGACAGAAAAATAAAAAAGCCAACGCTTCTGCAAAATTAAAAGAGGTGTTTTGCATACTCACATGCCGACACAAAAACACCACATTTAATTTTGCCCAACCGCATTACCGCTTTTGGACAGATACACCAACGTAACTAACGCCATAATATACTATATAGTACAAACCCTCAACATTTTCAAAAAGCTACATTTTTTTATCTTACTTTTGAACTATAATTGAACAACTTTTTTCAATGACAAAACAAAGGACCGAACTTATAAATAATTACAGGGAAAGGGTTAAAGCTGCTAACAAGGAATTACCCAAAAAAGAGGCATTTAAAGATTTGCTCAATCGTTTGTATTCGGGCGAAAAAGAAATTGAACGTATCATTGACAAAATAACCGGAGGTTCAGAAGCCACCGTCCTAAATATCCCTCGAAAAGACAAAGTTCACAGAGGAAGCGCTGACACTCTATATAATAAAATCATAATTGAATTTGAGAATGACCTCAAAGTAAGTTTGAAGCACGCAAAAGAACAATTGGCCGGTTATCTATTAGGACAATTCAATTCGGGCGAAGGGTACAACTTCACACTTATAGTTACTGATTGCCTTACCTGGAAAGTTTTTGCACCGGATGTTTCTCAACTTGACCGTTTTGAAAGTTTAAAAGAAGACGAATTAAAATTAAATGAAGTTGTGAGTGCCTCATTTATTCTAACCGAACACAACACCGAAGATTTTTATTATTGGATTGACCGTTTTCTTTTCAAAGAACAAAAACAACGTGCAACACTGAAACGAATTGAAGAATCATTCGGCTATCAGAGCAATACATTTATAGAATCATTCCGCGAATTAACAAAGCATTTTAACGAAGTAAAAAAATACAGCGAAGTTCAGGTTTCTTATGAGCAGTGGAAAAAATTTCTATCCATAGCTTATGGTTCATTTGATGCAAGCGAAAACAATTTCCTAATACACACTTATCTTAGTGTGTTCGCAAAAATGTTAGCGTATGCGGTTGTAAGCAATGATGACTATATTGACGAAGATGAGGTAAAAGGAATTATAAACGGCAGCATTTTCAATAAATACAACATTCAGAATTTTGTTGACAACGACTTTTTTCATTGGATTGGTAGCGACATAAATTTTCGAGGACTTAAAAAAGTTTTTCGATTAATTGCTCAGGAGATTTCATCTTTCGATTTCAATAATGTAGATGAAGATATTCTTAAAGGTGTTTATCAGGAATTGATTGACCTTGATACTAGACATCAATTGGGTGAATATTACACACCCGATTGGTTATGCGAAAGAGTTGTAAATGAATTTGAATTTAAAGCAACAGAAAAAATATTAGACCCTTCTTGTGGAAGCGGCTCGTTTCTTCGTGCTGCCATTCACCGCATTAGGCAAATCAATCCTAATATTTCAGTTGAAGAACTCAATAACAATATTTACGGAATTGACATTCATCCATTGAGTGTGCAGATTGCCAAAACAACTATGCTGCTTGCTTTGGGCAAAGAAATTACAAAATCAAAAAAACCTGTTCACATAAATATAATTTTGGCAAACACATTACTTGCCCCTGAAGGAGTAAAAAACCTTTTCGGTGGGGAGTTTATTATGCAAATTGATAAGGAAAAACTTTGGCTCAATACACAAGTGTTTGAAGATGTGCATCTTTTTGATGAGGCTCTTGAAGTATGTGAGGATCTGGCAGAACAGTCAATGAACAAGAAAAAGGAGACTAAACAAACCTTTGAAAATAACTTAAATCGAAGATACAAAAGCGGTGGCATGAATCCTCAAGTTATTGATAGCTTCTACCAAATCTATGAATCTCTTAAATCAGTTAAAGAAAAAGGCAGAGACAGTATTTGGAAATTCATTGTACAGAATCTTTACAAACCTTATTTCTTAAACAAGAAATTTGACTATGTAATTGGCAACCCACCATGGTTTACGTTCAGTTCAATCAAAAGCGAAGAATATCAGAATCTTTTAAATGGTCTTGCTTCAAAATACAATGTAAAACCTGCTAATGTCAAGAACTTCCCTAACCTAGAAATTGCAGCAATCTTTTTATCTTATTGTAGCAGCTATTTCTTAAACGACAATGGAAAGTTAGCCTTTGTTTTACCAAGAAGTTTTTTCAGTGCAGACCACCACGATAATACGCGAAGCGGAAAATCAAAAGGTTTTCGCCTAAAACAAATTTGGGATTTGACCGATGTTTCACCTCTATTCAAAATCCCAAGCGGTGTTTTGTTTGCCGAAAAAGCGACACTTTTAAAATCAATCCCAGCTTCTGGGTTAGAAGGTATTTCGTTTGCAGGAAACTTACCCGCGCACAACTGTAACCTAAAAATGGCAAAACCAAAACTTAGTGAAACAAAAAACAAGTGGTTTTACATCAAACAAGGCAAATCTTCTGCTTTTTCTACTCGAAAAGTAAAATCACAAACTAAAATCAATCCATATAAACAAAGTTTCAAAAGAGGCGCTGAATTATCACCTCGTACTTTTTATTTCATTCAACTCACACAAGAAACACCGCCCGATTGGGAAGACCGAATAATAAACATCAAAACTTCTGATGAAATACAACCAGATGCAAAAGCTCCTTGGAAAGGATTAGCCTTCTCTGGCAAAATCGAAAGTAATTTTATTTTCAAAACAGCTTTGTCTAAAAGCATTTTACCTTTTGCACTTTACAGACCAGCGTTAGTTACACTACCAATAATTATTGACATAAATAGTTCAAACAAAAAACAAATAAAACTTCTTTCAACAAAAAATCATCTCTTGTATGGTGTGGAATATTAAGTTTCTTGGTTCAATAAATCATATTAAGAAACAACTCTTGTATGGTGTGGAATATTAAATATCTTGGTTCAATAAAGAATATTAATTATCTTGTTCTAACTACAATTTCAATTAAAAATCATCTCTTGTATGGTGGGGGTGGGGATGATGGTGATGGTGATGGTGGTGGTTCAGGTGCAATGGATGTCGATGATAT
>CAISYK010000767.1 GCA_903889605.1 uncultured Bacteroidota bacterium | reverse complement strand
TTTCCTATCAATGAACCTGCCCATGGAAAGAAAAAGTCGCAGATTGAAGAATATATTGATTTTTACCATGGCGGAGGTGTTCAGCATGTTGCCATGGAAACGTATGATATTATTAAAACTGTAACCATGCTGCGCGACCGCGGAGTTGAATTTCTAAGGGTTCCGGATACTTATTACGACAGCCTGTTGAGCAGAACCGGCAAGATAGATGAAACCCTGGCTTCTATAAAAGAACTTGGAATACTTGTGGATAGAGATGAAGATGGATATTTGCTGCAGATCTTCACTAAGCCGGTTGAAGACCGTCCAACCGTATTTTATGAGATTATCCAGCGCAAGGGTGCAAAATCATTCGGGAAAGGAAACTTTAAAGCCCTTTTCGAATCAATAGAAATTGAACAGCATCGCAGAGGAACATTATAATAACTAAAATTTTCATGGATAATACAAATGATCCTTCATTAAAATCGTGGATTAAAGTTGAAGAAGGAAGCGATTTCCCTATCCAGAATATTCCTTTCGGAATAATTCAAAGGAAAGATACATCGCCTCATGTTGCTGTACGCATAGGAAACACAGCTATTGATTTATTTATACTGGCAAAAAGCGGGCTCCTTGATGCTTCCGGCATAAAGCCCGAAATATTTAACAATGATATCCTTAACCCATTAATTTCGTTGGGAAAACCATATTGGCGTTCACTGCGAAAAATTATCTCGGAGCTTTTTGAAGTAAATAACTCTATTTTGAGGGATAACAAAGCACTGCATAATGAAATCCTCATCTCTTTAGATGAAGTTCATATGCTGCTTCCCATAAGGATAGGGGATTACACTGATTTTTATTCCAGTATTGAACATGCAACTAATGTCGGTATCATGTTCCGCGATCCTGCAAATGCACTGCTGCCGAACTGGAAGCATATGCCTGTTGGTTATCATGGAAGAAGCTCTTCTATCGTTGTTTCCGGAACAGATATATACCGCCCAAAGGGACAGACAAAAGCTGATAATGATGAATTACCTAAACTGGGCCCCACAAAGCAGCTTGATTTTGAACTTGAAATGGCTTTCATTGGCGGAAAGAAAACAGAACTAGGAACATCTGTTTCAACCGATGAAGCCGAAGATCATATTTTTGGAATGGCTATATTTAATGACCTTTCCGCACGTGATATACAGAAATGGGAATATGTGCCTTTAGGGCCTTTTCTTGGAAAAAATTTCGGTTCATCCCTTTCACCGTGGGTTGTTACCATGGATGCTCTTGAACCATTCAGAACTGCAGGTCCTAAACAGGATACTCCTATACTGCCTTACCTGCAGTTTACCGGCAGCCGTAATTTTGATATTGAACTGGATGTATTCATTCAGCCTGAAGGGCAGAAACCGCTTCAGGTTTGTCATTCAAACTTTAAATACATGTATTGGAACATGGCCCAGCAGCTGGCGCATCAAACAGTAAACGGCTGCAATATTAATGCAGGCGATTTGTTCGCATCAGGTACCATCAGCGGTCCTGATGCTGGTTCATACGGCTCAATGCTTGAACTTGCCTGGAAAGGAACAAAGCCATTGAAATTTCATGATGGAACTGAGCGGACATTCATCCTTGATAACGATACAGTTATCATGAAAGGCTATTGTGTGAAAGATGGGTTAAGGATTGGATTTGGTGAGGTATCCGCAAAAATACTTCCTGCTAAATAGTGACTGGTTTTTGAGCCGCTATTTAATCTTGTAAGTCATTGCTGCAGAGGTCAGACATAAGCAATAACTCTCAAGTATAGGAGATTACTGAGGACGAAAAAAACTCACAACAACGATCCGTAAAAGAGTTTTTCTTGAAGAAACTTAATGAATATTAATCAATATAATCCTATGTCGTTTAGTTAATAGCTTTTTTTATAAAAACGACTGCCCAAAGTATTCGGCAAACTCTGACTGACGGACTGCGCACTGGGCATATTGATCCTGTCGAAATATGTGCGACGGCTTCTTAACTAAACGAAATTGAAATATAATCTGTTAATGAGATCCTGATAATCTGATTGCTTAGGACTCTAAAAACACACTCTAATAAAGGTTTTGAATCATGGAAAAAACGATAAAAGAATACCTGCACTACGACCCAAAAGAATTAGGCATACCAAAATTTCAAGGTTTGGTGTCAGGATCTATAGCGCCGCGCCCGATAGCATTTGCAAGCACAATTGATATGGACGGGAAACCCAACCTGGCCCCTTTCAGTTTCTTCAACGCATTTGGAATGAATCCTCCTATTCTTGTTTTTTCACCTGCACGAAGCGGAAGGGATAATACGACAAAACATACGTATGACAATGTTAAAGTGGTGGCTGAGGTGGTCATAAACGTAGTGAATTTTGAAATGGTGGAAAAGATGAATGTTGCCAGTACTGAATTCCCAAAAGGTGTCAATGAATTTGAAAAGGCAGGGTTCACAATGCAGAAGTCAGAGATGGTGCGGCCGTTCCGTGTTCAGGAATCTCCGGTTCAATTTGAATGTAAGGTACTGCAGGTGATTGAGACAGGAACAATGCATGGAGCAGGGAATCTGGTAATTTGTGAAATACTCAAAATGCATGTAGATCCTGATATACTTGATGAATCAGGCAATATCGACCCTCATAAGATTGATCTTGTGGGCAGGCTTGGCGGAAATTATTATGTGAGAGCCTCTGGAAGTGCCGTTTTTGAAGTAAAAAAACCGAAACAAAAGTAAAATATTATGGAAATGAACGAAATACTGGGGCGGTTACCGAAACATCTGCTCAACCTGGTAATTGAACAGCCATATAATGATTATACGCCTCAGGATCATGCGCTGTGGAGGTATGTGATGCGCCAGAATGTTCGCTTTCTAAGCGGGGTGGCTCACTTGTCCTATCTTGATGGATTAAAAAAAACAGGTGTAAGCCTGGAGCAGATTCCTCATATGTATGGCATGAACCGTATCCTGAAGGAGATAGGATGGGCTGCGGTTGCTGTGGATGGATTTATTCCTCCTTCAACATTTATGGAGTTTCAGGCTCATAATGTGCTTGTTATCGCCGCTGATATCAGGCCCATTGAGCAGATAGGATATACCCCTGCACCCGACATCATTCATGAGGCGGCAGGGCATGCTCCCATTATAGCAGACCCTATCTATGCAAAATATCTTCGTGAGTTTGGTGAAGTTGGAGCGAAAGCCTTTTCAACACCATACGATAGAAAAGTATATGAAGCAATACGCCACCTCTCAATTCTAAAAGCTGATCCATATTCCGGACCGAATGATATTGCTTTGGCAGAAAAAAATCTCGAAATACTAACAACAGCTACCCACGAGCCTTCAGAATTAGCAAAGATCAGAAACCTGCATTGGTGGACAGTCGAATATGGGCTGATTGGTGATATATCTGATCCTAAGATATACGGAGCCGGACTGTTATCTTCCATTGCTGAAAGTTATCACTGTATGCAGCCTATTGTTAAAAAAGTCGCATACACTTTGGATGCGGCCAATTATAGTTTTGATATTACTGAGCCCCAGCCGCAGCTTTTTGTAACCCCTGATTTTGATACCCTTTCGGTATTATTAAATGAATTTGCAGATACAATGGCGTTCCGAAAAGGAGGATCCGAAGCTATCAGAAAGGCTGTACTCTCAGAAGATTCAGCAACTATTGTTTATAGTTCAGGGCTTCAGGTATCCGGAGTATTTACTGAATTAATTGAAAAAAATGGGGATCCTGTATATTTCAGGACAACAGGGCCGACAAATCTCAGCTTTGAAAATAAAGAACTGCCGGGGCACAGCAAGAATTACCATTCTCTTGGTTTTGGCTCTCCAGTTGGTAAAATCAGGCAGCTTGATGCACCATTAGAAGATTTAACGGATGATGAACTACGTAAAATAGGTTTAATTATCGGAGAAAAAGCTGAACTTGAGTTCATTTCAGGAGTCATCATAAATGGTATCCTGTTGGACAGTGTTCGTAGAAATGGAAAATTGATTTTACTGAGTTTTTCTGATTGTAATGTTTCCTACCAGGGTCAATCACTATTTCAACCCGATTGGGGCACATTTGATATGGGAGTCGGAAGCCGAATTGTCTCTGCTTTCACCGGTCCTGCCGACCCGGAGGGTTTCGGTTTGACATACTCATCGCCGGCAGAAAAAACGCACAGAATTACTCATTCTGAAAAAGCTAAAGAGCTGCACTCACTATACCAGCATGTTAGGGATATCCGTGAGAAAAAACAGCCCCACGATGCTTTAAATTCCATTTGGGATAAACTTAAAAACAATCATGATAATGATTGGCTCTGTGCCTTGGAGATATTAGAGTTACTCAAAGAAAACAACAATCAGGATTTGTTGTATTCGGAAGTAACCGATTTTCTTATAGGAAAGAAATCGTCGGGAGACGCTGTTGCAAAGCTTATAAATGACGGCATCGAAATGATCAAATAGCTTTCTATATATCTGACTATCAAGCCTTCTGCGCTATACAAAACTGCATTTTGGATATCACGTAATGGTTTAGTTTATGCTGCTGATTTGACCAACAACCAACTAAAAGTCTAATTTATTTTTCAGGATTTGTTTATTGTGCGGGCGAAAAAAAATATTGGCTGAACAGCCTAGATAAGATATTATCTCTTCTTCCAATACCAAATCTCATCATTCGATTCGGTTTCCTTTTGTTTCCAAAACCAAGGTGTAACTGTGCGCCCGTCAGGAGTTTTTAATTGGCGGTTATAAATTCCGTTCATCACGTTAAACGTTAAATCGGTAACCCCCATAGTAAATGTTTGAGCAGGAGCAGGTGCGGTTTCAACAGGAGTTTCGGCAGCCGCTGCTGCAGGTTTGGCGGCTCCTTTTGGAGGAGGGCTGTTTACAACAACAACAGTAAAGCCGTTAAATTCCAGCAGTTTTTTTAAAAATTCAACACGTTCAGGTTTGCAGTTTTTTTCAATAATGGAGCATTTTACTTCTCCAAGGTCTTCAAAAGTATAATTTGCATTTAGTGCCATTTTCTGAAAGTTTTAAAAAGCCTATCTTTATGTTTATCTCCCTATAAGAGAGGCTGAATAATTGTTAGTAACTCACCTTTCGCTCCCTCTCTTTTGGAGAGGGGATTAAGGGGAGAGGCCGTTAAGGTGTAAGGCTGTTAATATAAGTATATATGCAGCTTGCAAAACCTGTTGCAATAACACCAAACATACATATCATCAAAGCAAGTTTAGCTGAAAAGCTTCCGTTTACTTTTTCAATCGGTGCATCATTCGGATCAATAAAAATTGCCTTTACAACTTTTAAATAATAATATAATGAAACAACCATATTCAATGCGGCAACGATAACCAGTATATAATTCCCATGGCTTGCTCCTGCTGTAACTAAGAACATTTTCCCGAAGAAACCTGCTGTCGGCGGGATACCGGCAAGGGAAAATAATGATATGGTAATTACCCAGCTGAGCATTGGGTTATTTTTATAAAAACCTTTGTAATCGCTTATGTTTTCTTTATTTGCGTATGCTGATACCAGTCCTATTACACCAAAAGCTCCGAGGTTAGAGAAAATATATACCATTAAAAAGTATATAACTGATGTTGTCCCTATTTGGCCGCCTGCCGACAAGCCTAATAAAACATAACCAACCTGAGTAATGGAAGAGAAAGCCAGGAAGCGTTTAATATTGTCCTGACGGATAGCGAAAAGATTTCCTACCGTGATGGTAAGGATAATGGTAAGGAACAAAATATTGTACCACATGCTCTCAAAATTAGCGAACAGCGTATGAAGTATGGAAATGAAAACAAAAACGATTGCAGCCTTTGAAATTACCGAAAGATATGCTGTTACCGAAACGGGTGCGCCTTCGTAAACATCAGCAGTCCAAAGGTGGAAAGGTACAGAAGAAATTTTAAAAGCAAAACCGGTGAAAACAAAAATCAAGGACATTATCTGCAGTCCTCCGCCTACAATCAGGTGAGGCAGTTCAGCAAAACTTAGCGTGCCGGTAGTCCCGTAAAGCATGGAAATACCGAAGAGCATAATGCATGACGCAAATGCTGAAGAAAGAATCATTTTTACAGCCGCTTCAGAGGACTTTATTTTTTCAAGATCAAAATTAACGATTGCTGCAAGAGGAATAGAAGCAAGTTCTAAACCAAGATAGAACATTAAAAAATTACCGCTTGATATCATAAAGAACATACCAAGCAGAGTGGTAAGCAGCAAAATGTAAAATTCTGAAACATGTTTGTGTGTTTTAAGCCAATCGAAAGCCTGAAGTGAAATGATGAGCGTTCCGAAGTTTAAAATGTTTTTTTCAAGGAAAATAATATTGTTTGTGTGATACATCCCGTTGAAAAGCTCGCCGGATGTATTAAAAAGGAAACCCAATGCAAAGTTTAGAAGCAGTAAAAAATTGGTAATATGCAGCCATGTACTATTATCTTTTATGCCGTCCCAAACCTTGAGTATCAGCAATATAAAGATGATGAGCGTTAGGCTCAATTCAGATTTCATTAATATAAAAAAGTCGCTGCTCATTAATTTGATAATTTGATAATATTCTGAATGCCTGAAATACTTTTCTTAATTAGTGCTATTAATTTTTTTAAGCTTTTATAAATTAAATAAATTCATTTTTTATGCATCTAAGAACTATTCAAATCAGCAATCCAACGAAATTTATTTATCTGCCTAAACCAGCTCTGGCAATGTTTTCCATAATTATTTGCGCGTCAGGTGCAATTAAATTATACAGCCAGAATGGTGCAATTCCAATAGCCAGGATCGCAGCTATTAATAATACAGAGGCCACTTTTTCGTTCCATGATGCATCTTTCAAATGAAGGAAATGCTCATTCACAATCGGACCCATTACGGATTTGCCGGCGGCTCTTAAAATGTACACAGCCGTTACCACAATTGATGCGGCAGCAAGTATAGTTGCAATCCTATGAAATGCATCAGGTCGCTGCCATGACCCCACAAATACGGTCATTTCAGCTACAAAGCCGCTTAATCCTGGTAAACCCAGAGAGCATAAACCTGTAATTACATAAACAGTACCAATGAATGGAAGAGTTTTTAGTAATCCGCCAAGTTCAGAGATCTGCCTTGTGTGCGTACGTTCGTAAATCATGCCGATAGCACCGAAGAAAAGGGCAGTCATTACACCATGTGATACCATCTGCATAACAGCTCCGACGATTGCTGTTTTTGTGAGCATGCCGATACCAAGAAGGATAAAACCGCAGTGACTTACGGATGAATACGCATTCATGTATTTCAAATCTTTCTGCATCAATGTGGCGAAAGAACCATAAATAATGGCAATCGTCGCAAGCAGCACAATTATCCAAGAATACTGCTCTGCAGCTTCTGGCATTAAATACATGGCTACGCGCAAAGCTCCGTAACCGCCAAGTTTCATTGATATTCCGGCAAGGAACATTGAAGCTGCTGTAGGCGCTGAAGAATGGCCGTCGGGTACCCAGGTATGGAAAGGGAACAGTGCTGTAAAAACACCAAAGCCAACAAATAAGAATGGGAAAATAAAAAGTTGTGTCTGAAGCGGAATGTGTATTTGGGAGATTTTCATCAGATCCCAAGTATGTATACCATTTCCAAGGTCAGTGCTGAAATAAGTGGCTAACAAGCCTATTAACACAAATACAGAACCTCCCATAAGCATTAATGCCAGTTTCATTGCGCTGTATTCTTTTTTACCGCTTCCCCATATTCCAATAAGTAAATATTTAGGAATTACCGCCACTTCAAGGAAGAAGAACATTGTGAATAAATCCAGTGAAATAAAGAAACCATAAGCGCCCACGCTGAGTAATAACAGAAGGAAGAAAAATTCTTTTACTTGTGTCTGTATGCTCCAAGAAATTAATATTCCAGCCGAAACAACAAATGCGGTAAGCATAATCATTGCTATTGAAATACCGTCAACACCAATATAATATTCGATATTCAATGCGCTGTACCAGCTGTAGCGCTGTTGAAAAAGCATTTGTGCTGTATTGCCCATGGCTCTTTCTGAAATGTAAGCATACATCAGTGAAGACGCTAATCCCAGCTGAATAATAGATCCAATAAATGAGGTCCACTTTACCTGGGCGCTGCTGCGGCAGAATAAAACAGCAATTGCTGTAAGAAGCGGAACAATTATTAGTATGGTTAAGTTTGTCATTCTGTTTTTATTCTATTTCGCTTTCGCTTAATTATAAATTATACTGCGGATTACGAATTTTATCAAATTTAAATATAGATGCTGTCATTACTAATCCGCTTTTATTCTTAATTCGCTGGGTTATTATGTCCACAAATAAATGAAAAGCAATACAAATCCTAATGTTCCTGCAAAAAAGTAAATTGCATATTCCTGCGTTTTACCAGATTGAAATGATTTGATTGCTTCGGAAAGTGCTACTGTTACCGATGCTAATAAATTCATAAATCCGTCAAAAATATTTTTATCAACCCAGGCAGCCGGACGTCCGATTAAATTAAACACAATTTTTTTGGTGACAAATAAATAAATTTCATCAAAATAGAATTTCCTGTAGGCTGCAGTATAAAAGCCTTTTAGGCTGTCAGCAACTTTTTGAGGTACAAGGCTTTCTTTAGAATACATGAACCATGCAAGGATAATTGCTGAAACAGCAATCAAAATAGGGCCAAGGGCAAAACCAATATGGAATTCGGTTGCAAATCCTGCACCATCGGAAGTAACTAATTGGCTGAAGGGAACAAATCCAGCCACTACTGAAAGACCTGCAAGTATAATTAACGGAAGAAGCATTGTTGCAGGTGCTTCGCCGTGATGCCCATCGTCATGATTGTTATTGTGGGACTTAAATTCCTTGCTCCAAAAAATACTGAAGTATAAACGGAACATATAAAATGCCGTTAATCCTGCTGTAAGCACCGCTGCACCAAAAATGATCTTGTTTGAGTTCCAGCATGCCAATAATATTTCTTCTTTGCTGAAAAAACCGGCGAACGGAGGAATTCCGGCTATAGCCAGACAGGCAAGTAAAAATGTAATATGTGTAATAGGCATTAATTTGCGCAAGCCGCCCATGTCCTTCATTTCGTTGCTGTGAACATAATGTATTACAGCTCCTGCACCAAGGAATAATAATGCTTTGAAGATAGAATGAGTAAATAAGTGGAACATAGATGCCATAAATCCTAATCCTTCTTCGCCGCCATAACCCGACACACCAAGGGCAAACATCATAAATCCGATCTGCGACATAGTGGAATACGCAAGCACCCGCTTAATGTCAGTTTGGGTACAGGCAATTACTGCTGCAAGTAATGAAGAGAAAATACCAATATAAGCGACTACATCTAAAGCTTGAGGGCATGAATGTGAGAATATCGGAAATAAACGGGCTACTAAATAAACACCTGCAACAACCATGGTTGCAGCATGTATCAAGGCAGATACAGGTGTAGGTCCTTCCATAGCATCAGGCAGCCAGATGTGGAAAGGGAACATTGCGGATTTTCCTGCCCCGCCGGCAAAAACAAGCACCAAACCCCACGTTAAAGCCGAGGCGCCGATGAATGAAGCACCGGCAATACTGCTTAAATAAGGGCCTTCAGTGGTAAGCCTTGCAATTAAGGTTTGAAAATCCAATGTTTCGGAATAATAGGAAAGAACAAGTATTCCGATTAAAAATCCCAGATCGGCGAAACGGGTAACTATAAATGCTTTTTTAGAGGCCGCCACTGCAGATGGTTTTTCGTAATAAAAACCGATGAGCAGAAAGGATGAAACACCCACTAATTCCCAGAATATATATATCTGAAAAATATTTGTGGAAAGAACGAGACCCAGCATTGAAAAAGTAAATAAGGAAAGGAAAGCATAATAGGTGGCGTAGCGGGGTTCACCGTGCATATAACCTATACTGTATATATGCACCATGAGTGAAATAAATGTAACAATCACAATCATCATTACAGAAATAGGATCTAATAATATTCCCATGTCTATTGATACGTTCGGCAGCAGATGCAGCCATACATATTTCATTGCAACGATTTTTTGATATACACCATCAACTTTGCCTACCTCAAAGAAATATTGAAAGGCGACAATTGCTGATAAAATGAAAGCTGTCAGCAGTGAAAGAGTTCCCAAAATACCTGAGAATTTAGGGAAATACCTGCGGCCAGCTAATCCAATAATCAAAAAGCTGATTATTGGTAAAAGAGGAATTAACGCGATGCAATTTGAATTCAGCATATTTAAAACTTCATTAGATCCGCATCGTCAACATCAATTGATTTAAGGCTGCGGTACAGGTGAATTATTATTGCAATTGCGACCGAAGCTTCTGCAGCCGCAATAGCAATAATGAATATTGTAAAAAATAGACCGTCCAGTTTGTCGGCATATAAATATTTATTGAATGCAAGAAAATTAATATTGATGCTGTTCAAAATCAACTCGATAGCCATTAGCATCGTAATCATGTTTTTGCGTGTAAGAAAACCATACACACCAATAAAAAATAATGCTGTACTTATAAATAAAATATGTTCTAAGCCGATTCCGTTCATTCTTTTGTCTTTATTTTAATCGCAATTACAATACATCCGATAAGTGCTGCTAATAAAAGCATACTCACAACTTCAAAAGGTAAAATATAACCGTGTTCTGTTGTACTTAACATTTGTTTTCCAATATCTTTTACAGCTGGAAAAAAATGAATATTTTTGGTCGAATCAACAGTGCTGTTTTGTGCCAGAGCTGCAGCGTTGTTTTGCGTTATTTCAATGCTTTTTGCTGTTGCAGTAAATTTTTGTTCAGAAATAAACAGCAGTGTAAGTGCAGCTGCAAAAATGACGGCAAGTGCTGAAAATACAGATCTCCACAGAACAGGCTTTTTCATTACATCTCCTGATGCATGAGTTAAGAAAACAGAAAATATAATTAGTACTACAATTCCTCCAACATAAACAACAATTTGAACCGCAGCAATAAATTCATAATTCAAATAAAAATACAATCCCGCAATTCCAAGTAATGAAAATAATAAGTAAACAGCTGCACGGAATATTTTACGAGAAGTTACCGCAAGTATTCCGCCGCCAATGATTACAGCAGCTATAATATAAAATATGATTTGTGATGCGCTCACTATATTGAATTTTATTCGATTTATTAATTCTTAAATTTTACCCCTTAATTCTTAAATATCAATTATAAACTAGCAATTATCAATTATTACTTTTTACCTATTATTCGACTCCTTCTTTCAATTTGGATCCAGGTTTATTCAAAACCTTTTTCAAATATTTTTTCTCGTATTGGCTGTGTTCAAACTCGTTGCCCATCAGAATTGCATTGGTTGGACAAGCATCGACACATAAGCCGCAAAGTGTACACATATCTAAATGATACACCCATGTATCAATTCTTTTTTTCTTTTTACCATCCGGCTGAATCTCTTGTTTGGTAATGATTTTTATAGAGCCGTTGGGACAGGTAAGTTCGCATGATTGACAGCCTGTACAGCTGTGTTCATTGTTTTCGTTATGAGGCATTATTACCTCCCCGCGAAAACGTTCCGGCATTTTCAGTGTTGCGCGATTATCTGGATATTCTTCGGTAATAATTTCTTTCAGATGGGTAAAATAATATCCAGTCAATTTCATCCCTATTAACAAGGATTTTATTGAATTAAAAATTGTTCCGAAATACTCTTTTAAAAACATCTATTAAAATATTAAATTAAGCCCCTCCTAACCTCCCCAAAGGGGAGGAACTGCACCACCCAGAATCCCACAAGGAGGCTTGCGGGATGATTCTCCTCCCCTTAGGGGAGGCCGGGAGGGGCTTTTAAAAATGCCAACCCATTATTGCCATTAAAGTAACAAGCAGCACATTTACCATACTTATCGGCAATAAATATTTCCACTCCAAATTCAATAATTGATCAATCCGCAAACGAGGGAAAGTCCAGCGGAACTGCATAATAATAAAAATTATAAACAATGTTTTACTGAAAAACCAAATTGATGATGGGATGAAATCCATGATATGATTGAATCCTGTTAATCCGCCAATGTGGAAAGGCATCCATCCGCCAAGGAAAATTGTTGCCGCTACTGCTGATACAACAAATAAATTAATGTATTCAGCCATTAGGAACATAGCGAACTTCATACCCGCATATTCTGTGTTGAAACCACCAGTAAGCTCCTGGTCAGCTTCCACTAAATCGAATGGAGCACGATTGATCTCTGCTGTTGATGCAACAACAAATATTACAAAAGAAATCATTACCGGAATATGTCCTTTGAATATCCACCAACCATTCGCCTGACTTTCAACAATTTCATTCAAACTTAAACTGCCGGTTAAAACTACTATCGAAATAAGTGATAGGCCGATTGAAAGTTCATAACTAACAATTTGAGCACCGGAGCGCATTGCCCCGATTAATGAGTATTTATTACTGCTTGACCAGCCTGCCATCAAAATTCCGATAACAGCCATTGATGAAACAGACGAAATATAAAGCACTCCAATGTTAATGTCCCAAATTTGAAAACCTTTAGCATAGGCTATCGGCGCTACAGCCAATAGAGCGGTAGTAATAATTATACCCGGAGCAAGATTAAATAAAAATTTATCTGCGCAGTCAGGCGTAAAACCTTCTTTGAACAACAGTTTGACGGTATCTGCAACAATCTGCAAAGTTCCTTTTGGCCCAACGCGGTTTGGTCCCAAACGAAGTTCCATAAATGCTGCAACTTTACGTTCCATATAACCAAGGAAGAAAGCCAATAATATA
>CAISYK010000766.1 GCA_903889605.1 uncultured Bacteroidota bacterium | reverse complement strand
TCAATTCTAAATTCAATTTAATCAAAAAAACCTATCATTAATCCTTTTGCTAAATTCCAATTCTCTTTATTAATACAGTATTTTGTTTTTGGCAGAGTAATTTCTCCTTGTATAAGTCCGGCTTCTCTTAACACCTTTAAGTGCTGAGAAAGGGTGCTGTTAGCAATGGGAAGCTCTTCCGACATATCACCATGATAACAACAACTTTGTTTTGAAAGCAATTGTAAAATAGCAACTCTTACGGGATGCCCTAACGCATTGCCAAACTTGGCAACAAGTTCTTGTTTATTTGTGTATTTTTTTGTTTCTGTTGACATGGGTTATAATTATTGTTCGCAAATATACGAACGATAAATTGAAAACAATAAAAATAATTTTTATGTATTTTGTAACAGTTACTTAAACTCTGTGATTTTGGTAGAAAGTTTCCACTGGTTTCAAAGCACCTCCTTTTCTTTTTGACATTTCAATTTGAGTAGTGAAGTCTGCACCAACTAAATTTCAAGTATATCCACAATTTAGTTAATTTTATTCCGCTTATTCACAAACTCATTTCTTAGGCAAAATTATTATGGAACAATATTTTTTAAAATACGGGAACAATATTATCGGACAAAACCAAACGATTAAAACAATTTATCATGAAGCAGTAAAAATAGTTTATGCGGATTGGACAGCGAGTGGAAGGATGTATTTACCAATTGAAGAACGGATGCTTAAAAAAATTTTCCCATTCGTAGCGAATACTCATACCGACAAGAACGATACGGGTTCTACAATGACGTATGCTTATCATCAAGCCCGTCAAATTATCAAAAAACATGTGGGGGCTAATGAAAATGATGTGCTTATCTCCTCTGGCTCTGGTATGACAGGAGTTATTAATAAATTTCAAAGATTACTGGGACTAAAGCTGCATGAGAAATTCAAAGAAAATTTTTCACTTTCTGAAGAAGATACGCCTATTGTTTTTATTACACATATGGAACACCATTCGAATCAAACAAGTTGGTTGGAGACAATTGCTGATGTGAAAATTATCCCACCTGATGAAAATGGTTTAGTTTCCATTGATAATTTCAAAATATTACTTCAGCAATATAATAAGCGGAAAATAAAAATTGCAGCAATTACATCCTGTTCTAATGTTACCGGCTTTTTTACTCCTTATATGGATATCGCTGAACTTATTCACCTACATGATGGTTTGTGTTTTGTTGATTTTGCCTGTTCAGCTCCATATGTAACAATTCAAATGCATCCCGATGATGAGAAGGGAAGATTCCTTGATGCAATTTACTTTTCACCTCATAAATTTATAGGTGGACCTGGTTCAACAGGAATATTAGTATTCAACCAAAAATTATATTCCAATAAAATTCCTGACATCACTGGAGGAGGCACAATAGACTGGACAAACCCTTGGGGACAGCACAAATATATAGATGATATCGAGACTCGGGAAGATGGTGGTACTCCAGCCTTTCTCCAAACAATAAGAGCAGCATTGTGCATGCGGTTGAAAGAGGAGATGGGGGTAGAAAATATTCAAAAAAGAGAAAAAGAGATATTAAATATCATTTGGCAAGAACTTATAAAAATACCAAATTTGCATATTTTAGCGGAGAATCACAAGGATAGATTAGGTATTGTTTCCTTCTATATTGATGGGCTGCATTATAATGTGGGAGTCAAATTGTTGAATGATAAATTTGGAATTCAAACAAGAGGAGGATGTTCTTGTGCCGGTACCTACGGGCATTATTTATTGAATGTTACTCAAGAAAAATCATTCGATATTACTACCAAGATTAATCATGGCGATTGTTCTGTTAAACCGGGATGGATGCGAATGTCGATACACCCTACACATACCAACTATGAAATTCGATTTATACTTAGTGCCGTTCGGGGTCTTGCAGAGAACCATAAAGAGTGGAGTAAAGATTATAACATTGATTTGGCTTTGGGTATCATTAAACCTAAAGGCATAGACCCTGCAATCAGCATGGAAATGAATATTGATGATTTCTTTAGTGATAAATTTGCTTAATATTTTGCAGAGGTAAATAGTGATAATAATTCGATACCAAGAAGTGTTTAAAATACAGTATTTACCATTTAAAATATGGTAATTCCTATTTTTGTTAAATTTATTCAATGGAACCTATTCCTACCAAACAATTAATAAGAACTGCCATAGGCACAGCTCCAATAATGGCGCTTATGCTGGTAACCCTTCTTTTTCTTTTAACCAATGAATTGCACCATTACAATTTTTTCTTTCTGTGGGCAGGAATTACTATTGCAATCTCTTTTGCTTGGATGGTAAACATTGCATTTTTAGTTTACGTTAACCAACAATGGACAAGAACATGGATACGCATCTTTATTGTGGGTTCCATCCTGTATGGAATCAGTTTTGTTGTCCTTAATTTTATTCTCCCTATATTAAGTATAAGTCGCACCAACATTGAAATTATACGTATCACAAACATTCTTGCTGTTAATACGTTTATATATGTTTTAACAGATTTAATACTTACTAAAGAGAACAAAAATAAATATGCACTTGAAAATGCCAATTTAAAATTGGCAAATTTAGAAGCAGAATATAAATTACTAAAAGATCAAATCAACCCGCACTTTTTATTCAATGCTTTAAATACAGCTAAGGCGCTTATAAAAAAGCAACCTCAACAGGCCGAAGAGTATATCATTCATTTATCAGCGTTTTTAAGAGCCAGCATAAACAATACCCGTAAAACTGTCCCATTAAAGGAGGAATTAGCTTTGTGCAATGAGTTTATTTCTTTAAATGAAATTCGTTTTGGAAAGGCACTCCAATTTGAAAACAAGCTCACAATTGATGTAGAAAAATATTCTGTTCCTTATTTTTCTATCCTCTCTCTTATTGAAAATGCTATCAAGCATAATATATTTACTTTAGAAAACCCATTACATATTACTATTACAGGAAATGACCATTACTTGGAAGTTAAAAACAATAAACAAGTTAAATTTGTTTTGGAAGATTCTCCGAAATCAGGATTGAAAAATTTAAACGATAGATATAAATTGCTTAATACTGATGAAATTGTTATTCATGAAACAGACAGTCTGTTCTCAGTGCAAATTGCTTTACTAAAAAAATGAAAATTGTAATCATAGAAGACGAAAGGCTTACAGCCGAAGATCTGGCTTCGACTATAACAGAACTCCGTAGCGATTATGAAATCGTTAAAATTCTATCTTCAATAAAAGAAGCGAAAACTTATTTTAGTCAGCATATTGATTTTAATTTGATTTTTTCGGATATTCATTTAGGAGATGGTTTAAGTTTTGAAATCTTTAAATCAATTCCATTAAAAGTTCCCGTTATTTTTTATACCGCCTATGACAATTATGCTATTGATGCCTTCAAAGCCAATGGTATTGATTATGTTTTAAAACCTGCGAACAAGAAAATTATTTTAGAAGCAATTGAAAAATTTGAAAGATTAACTACTCCTGTCACGGAACTTAATCCGGTGATGACCGAACTTTTGGAAATTTTCAAAACTAAATCTTCAAACAATAACAATAAGTCTATTTTAGTTCATGTTAAAGACAAAATAATACCAATAAAATTAGAGGAAATTGCTGTTTTTTTTATCCGAAATGAAGTAACATCCATTCTGGATTTTACTGGAAAAGTGTACTCAATTGATGAAACCTTAGAAGAAATTGAATTGTTTAATTTACCTGCTTTTTTTAGAGCCAACCGCCAATTTATAATCAACAGACGAGTTGTGAAAGATGCTTCTCAATATTTTGCTCGCAAGTTAGTTCTAAATCTTACTATCCCATTTACTGAACAAATTATAATCAGTAAAGAAAAAACACCCTTGTTTTTAGCTTGGCTCAAAAATAATTAGGCTAATTTTTGTCCGTTTCACAATCCTTTTTGTCCATTACACCAATATTCTGCTCTGCAAAGACATTTTGTATTGTGTTCTTTGACTAAAATTTAATTGGCGATGTATCCTTTTCAAAATAACAAACATATTTTTATTTCTATCCTCCTTTTTTTTGTACTAACAAATTTGAGTGCTCAACAGAATCTGCATTTTAACTCTATTGATTCACTATTTAAGTTTGCCGAAAAAAACAGTGCTACTATTAAAAACGGTTACCTACAGAGCCTGTCAGCCAAATGGACAAAAATTGCTTCCATAGGAAATACCATTAATTTAAAAAGTCCTTTTACAGCATCATGGACAGATAACAGCAATCTTCCTGTAAGTTTCCTTCCTGCTGAAGCATTTGGAGGCCCTGTAGGAGCTTATAAGCAAGTGTCGTTAGGGCAACAATATGTAACAAGTTATGGCTTAACTCCACAAATCGACATCATAAACCCTTCTGCTTGGGCTCGCATCAAAAGTGCAGAATTAAATAAACAATTGACGGAAACGAATAATTTGATTGCAAAAATAAATTTGTTCGAATCTATTTCAGCTTCTTATTACAATATTATTTCATTGCAATACCAAATAAAAAATACCGAGCAAAGTGTTAGTGCTGCCGATTCAATTCTATTGATAACAAAAAATAAATTTGACCAAGGTATTATTCGTGAACAAGACATGAATAATGCAAACGTTAATTTACTGAATATCCAAGACAAGTTAATCCAATTAAAATTATCCTTAGATCAAAACTATAACAGCCTCAAAATTTTATGTGATTTAAAAGTGGATAGCAATCTGCAAATTACTGAATCTATAAGCAATACAATAAATACAAATTCAAAAACAGCTTCTTCTTCTTTATTGGAAAAACAATCTCAACTTCAAGCTGCATATTCAAAAAGCGAATTAAATGTCAATCGTTTAGCATCCTTTTCTCCCACACTTTCAATAATTTTCAACCAAGCGTGGCAACAAAGCAGCAATGTTAGTTTTACTGATTCTAAAGCAAACAATTTTACATCACAATATATTGGATTAAAATTTACAATCCCTTTACCTTTTGATGTAAATCGTTTGAGCGCAGATTATACTTCAAAAATAAATTATAACATTAGTGAAATTATCCACGAGCATTCCGCTCTTCAAAATCAAATAAACAACAAACAACTTGATTTAGAATTTCAAAAATCTATTTCAACTTATACGACAGCGAAGCAAATAAGCGAACTAAAAGAAGTCAATTACCAGAAAAGCTTGAATCAATATAATCAAGGAATTATTTCTACGGATATTTTATTGACTGCTTTTACGGATAAAATAAATGCTCAGTTAAATTACTATGCTGCTTATGCAGGCCTGAAATATGCAGATTCAAAAATTAACATTAATAATACGGTACAATGAAAAATTTAATTGCAATCAGTTTTGCGTTGGTTATTTTGTCTTCATGTGGTAAAAACACGAATGAGGTGAGTCCGCAATATAAAGACATTACTGAAATGGTATTTGCTTCAGGTAGTTTAGAACCAAATGATATATACAATTTAACGGCTCAATCGGAAGGGTATATCGTAAAATTAAATATTACTGAAGGCGACATTGTTAAGTCAGGAGATGTGTTAGCCATTGTTGATAATAAACAATCGGTTTTTAGTGATAAATCGGCTACTGAATTATTGAGCATTTCACAAAGCAACGTTTCTACAAATGCTCCAGCTTTAATTCAGGCAGAAGCAAATATTGCTTTAGCTGCTGAAAAAGTTAAACAGGATGGATTACAAGTAACCCGATATAAAAAATTAGTGGAATCTAATAGTGTCTCAAAAGTAGAATATGAAAATGTATTATTGGCTTTGGAGAATTCAAAAACAAATTTGTCGAATTTAGAACAAGCTTATAAACTTCAAAAACAACAGGCCGATCAACAATTAATAGCTCAGGAATCACAAAAAAATATTAACGCTTTTTTTAGTGACAACAATAATATTAAAGCCGTGGTTGGTGGTGAAGTTTATAAAAAAATGAAGGAAACAGGTGATTATGTTAGAAAGGGAGATATTATAGCTGTCATTGGAAATGCCAATGAATTATATGCCCGGTTAAATATTGACGAAAGCAATATTGCAAAAATTAAAGTTGGACAAAAAGCAATTATACAATTAAATACGTCCAAAGAAATCAATTACGAAGGCATTGTATCCGAAATACTTCCAGCTTTTGAGGATGCTTCACAATCATTTA
>CAISYK010000765.1 GCA_903889605.1 uncultured Bacteroidota bacterium | reverse complement strand
CAAGGAGTTCGTTCATATTTGGTATCGGAGGGGCTACTGAGAAGAAAAGCCTCTGAAACTAATACTTTCAGAGGCTTTTTCTTTTTTTACGCTTTTGAGCTGTTATTGCAATTTTTTCACTTGGCAATAATCAATGCAGTTTCCGGCTTCAAATAAAGGAAGCTTCCCCTCTTTTTAGGTTTTTGATCAGCAGCTAATTGAAATTCCTTAGACAAATCAATTAATTAAAATCGCTGATGGAGTATGCCAAGTTAAAGTAATTCCAGTTGGATAATTAAATTTCGCTGTCTAACTGTGAATATAATCTTCAAGGCTTTTAATAGTCTCGCCCTGAAATTTTATAAAAGTATTAACAACATCTCCAATAGTAATGATGCCAACAACTTTATTGTTTTCAATAACCGGAAGATGTCTAGTTCTTTTTTCGGTCATCAACGACATACAATCAATTATATTGCTGTTTGGCGATACAACAATAAGATCCTTTGTCATCAATTCTTTTACTAAAGTATCTTTTGAATGGAATCCCTTTAAAATTAATTTCCGGGCATAATCCCTTTCTGAAAAAATCCCCAATAATTTTTCCCCCTCCATTACAAGGACAGCACCAACATCCTTTAATGCAAGCATTTCCAATGCCTCATAAACGGTTTTATCCGGGGTCACTGAAAAAACGGAGGCCCCTTTTTGTTTTAATATCGAATGTACATAAATCATAATGTTTGAGATTTAGGTTTAATTGGATTTATTTTAAATTAGGCATAAAGTTATAACATTTTATTTCGTTATTTTAGAAAAATCTCTCATAAAATTTATAAGCAGTATCTGCGGGGAAATAACAGCCTTGATTGATCAGAAAAGTGTTTTATTTTTTTACTGATTACAATTTTAGTTTGTTTATAAATTTCAGAATAAACTAAAGTCTTTAATCCACATTAATAATAAAATCTTTTTTTTCTTTCCTAACCTTAGCCGCGTGAGCTAATGGATCATTAGTTTCATCTCTGTACCCTAGTGCCATTATAACAACACTCTTAAGCCCTTTCTCTTTTAAACTTAGGATTTCATCAAATTCATCTGGATTAAAACCTTCCATTGGTACAGCATCTATGCCTTCATTTGCGGCTGCTATTAAACCTGTACCTAAAGCAATATAGACTTGCCTTGCTGCCCAGTTAAAATTATCTGCTGGTATTTTGGAAAGAAGAGTTCCTGTTAGTCTTTTTTTAAATCCGGCTAAACTTTCAATGGAAACCCCTCTTACTTGGGCATGAAGTTCCATATAATCATCAATATGTTT
The DNA here is from genome assembly GCA_903889605.1 of uncultured Bacteroidota bacterium. Classification (GTDB taxonomy): domain Bacteria; phylum Bacteroidota; class Bacteroidia; order 2-12-FULL-35-15; family 2-12-FULL-35-15; genus 2-12-FULL-35-15. Next base: position 2,500 of record CAISYK010000765.1, on the reverse strand, counting down.
TTCTGTTATGTTTTCGAACGCGGCAAAAACTAATACTTGCGAAGATTCGGTTATTTGCGGTTGATTAAATGCGGCCTTTTGAAGTTTTTTCCGCACCTCTTCATTCTCTATAACGATAACTTTATATGGCTGCAGACCAAAAGAACTTGCTGACAAACGTATTGCCTGCAAAACTAATTCAACTTTTTCCTTCGGTACTTTAGCACCTGTCATTCTTTTGGCGGCATAACGCCAGTTTAATTTTTTTATCAGTTCCATATTAAGGCTAAATTATTTAATAATATTTGTAAGTTAATTTCATACTCAAGGGCCGCTTCTGAAATACTTAATTAAATAGTCAGAAACGGCGCGATTGACGTCCGTTTTTCTTTTCCATCTCTCCGAAAGTGAAAGTCCCCGGCTTTGTTTAATGTTATTAAAAAACCAAAGTCAAAGGGGGAAATTTTTAATAAAAATTGGCAATCTTTACTAATGCTTTTGCATTAAGCACACGGATTTTCCTGCCTTCGGTTTCAATTAATCCTTCATCCTTGAAATCATGAAGCAGCCTGACAAGTGTTTCAACCGCAGTGCCAACAATATTTGAGAGGTCTTCACGGGATAAAATAATTTCGGTTTTTTTTGCGGTTTCACCTTTCTCCTTATACTTATCTTTAAGGATCAGAAGGCTAAGCGCTAATCTTTCCCTAACGGATTTATGAGCAAACGCTGCAATACTATTTTCAAGCACGCCAAATTCATGACTCAGATTTTTCAAAAGCTTTGTAGAAAGCATCTGGGATCTATTTAAGATATATAAAAAGTCGGTTTTGGGAATAAATGCAATGATTGAATCTTCTAATGCAGAAGCAGAATCACAAAAAGTTTCTTCGGCCAATAAGGCAGGGTAACCAAGCAATTCACCGCTGTTGCAAACGTAGATAATCTGCTCTCTTCCTTCCCTATCTGCTTTGAATTTTTTTACTTTACCTTTTAAAAGATAAAAAATTCCTGAAGGATAAGATCCCTCGTTAAAAACAATTTTACCTTTTCGGAACTTGTTTATTATCATTTTGGATTCCAAAAATTCCAAATCAGCTTTGGGCAGCCCCTCAAAAACAGAGTCACTGCGGAAACGAAATTTATCTAATGAAAATCCAGCTGTAGCGGGCATAGTTAACAAAGATAAGGAATTATGAGCCGATATTTTTATCAAAACTTGACTTTAATCAACTTTTTAATTGACATACCTCAAAAATCCCCATTTTGAAACTCGGTAAATTTGTTATAATTATTGCAAAGCCAAGATGAATTCTTCTAGGAAGTAAGAAGTATTAACCAAACAAAACCAATATCAAATTTATATTATGCAGTTTCCGGAAAATTTACTTTATACAAAAGATCATGAATGGGTAAAAAATGATGGTGATTTCGTTTATGCTGGCATCACTGACTTTGCCCAAAAAGAATTAGGCGACATAGTTTATGTTGAAATAGAAACATGCGGCGAGATACTTAATCAGCATCAAGTGTTCGGCACTGTTGAAGCAGTAAAAACCGTTTCAGACCTTTTTCTTCCTTTGGGAGGGGAAATAATTGAAGTAAATCCAAAGATTACAGCCAATCCTGAACTAATAAACAAAGATCCTTACGGTGAAGGTTGGATAGTAAAAATTAAAACTAATAATACTGCAGAAAGTTCAAATTTGTTATATGCCGCCGAATACAAAACTCTAATAGGGATTAATTAGTAAATTGAAATTTATAATGATTTTTGAATATTTAAAATTGAATTTAATTGTAAATGATGATGAATTTAATGTCATTTATCCTGAACGTGTAAGGAAATTGGCAAAAAGACATTGGACACCAGTTGCAGTAACCAAAATTGCAGCCCAATTTCTTGTTGAGAAACCAGGGACAAAAGTTTTAGATATCGGTTCGGGCGCCGGCAAATTTTGTATGGTTGGTTCTGCTTATACGAAGGGACATTTTACAGGCATTGAGCAAAGGGAATATTATTATCAGCTTTCAAACCGTCTCAAAAAATGTTACCGTTTGTCGAATGTTGAATTTATTCACTCAAATATTATGGAAATAAATTTTAAGGAGTATAATTCATTTTATTTTTTTAATTCATTTTTTGAAAATATTGATATAACCGCAATGGTAGATGATACAGTTGATTCCGACATTAAGCTGTATAATCTTTATTCTGAATATGTAAGAGAACAGTTAAGTGAAATGCCGATTGGTACCAGATTAGCAACATATTGGAGCGATTTGAAAGAGGTTCCGGCCGGATACAAAATACAGGCAACCAGTTTAGAAGGATTGCTTAAAATGTGGGAAAAGACGTCCTGAAATGAAAAAAGATAAAGAAACCATCCATAAGGAAAAATTGATAATGCTGGGAGTCGGCAAGCTCAAAAAATTCGGCTTTGTAAATGTTAATAAAACAAACATTACAACCGATGAGGTTTATTCCCTTTATTTTTCAAAAATGCTGCGTGAGATAAAT
>CAISYK010000764.1 GCA_903889605.1 uncultured Bacteroidota bacterium | reverse complement strand
ATTAAAACTATAAAAAATGCTGAGGAAAATGAGACCGCAAAAGAGATTGCAAAACCTGTAAAAACTTCTGAGGCTAATAAAATAGTTATTCCGAAAAGGGCAGCAAAAAAAGCTATTGTTCAGATCAAAAAGGTTATTATTCCTTCCCCAAAAAAATAGATTTAAGTTCCAAATTCAAACAGCTTCACGTTTATGATTTTCTGTCGGAAATAGAGCTTTAATAATAAAACTCTTTTATCTTTCACAGAGAACTTGAATCCACGGTACTTTTACTAAATATGGCAATCAATAATATTATTTTAATCAACCGCGAATTAAGCTGGCTTTCCTTTAATGAAAGGGTTTTGCAGGAAGCTGATGATAAAACTGTTCCTCTAATAGAACGAATAAAATTTCTCGGAATATTCTCAAATAACCGCGACGAATTTTTTCGTGTGCGTGTAGCCACTTTAAAACGTATTGTAAAATATCCGAAAAAAACTGAACGAATTACAGGTGAAAACCCTGAACGTTTATTAACTAAAATTCAAAAGATTGTTATTGAACAGCAAATAAAATTTGAACATGTTTATCAAAAAATAATTAAGGAATTAGGGCAGCAAAATATTTCAATTATTAATGAAAAGGGAATAACACGTGAACAAGGAATATTTATTAAGAAATTTTTTCATGAAACAGTAATGCCAACGCTTTTTCCAATAATGGTTGACAGCACTTCAAACTTCCCATTTTTAAAAGATAAATCTGGATATTTCATTATTAAACTTGGACGTAATGATAACTCAAAAAAAAATAAATATGCCATATTAGAAATTCCTACAAGTACAATTTCCCGTTTTGTTGTATTGCCAAAAGAAAAAGAAAAAAAAATTATTATATTGCTGGATGATGTAATTCGTTATTGTTTGGAAGATATATTCAATAATTTTGTTCATGATTACATTGAGGCATATAACATCAAATTAACAAGAGATGCTGAAATTGATTTAGATAATGATCTTTCAAAAAGTTTTGTAGAAAAAATTTCAAAAGGTTTAAAAGACAGAAAGAAAGGGCAACCTGTTCGATTGGTCTATGACAGTGAAATTTCGCCGGATATGTTATCGTTTATTATGAGGAAAATAAAACTTCATAAAGAGGATAATCCAATTCCCGGAGGCCGTTACCATAATTTCAAAGATTTTATTTCGTTTCCAAATGTTGGTTCAGCTGATCTGGTTTATAAAAAAACAATTCCACACAAGCATCCAGACCTTCCAAATGGGCAGTCCTTAAAGGATCAGCCAAGTTTTTTTACTATTCTTAAAAAGAAGGATGTTTTACTAACATATCCTTATCAATCCTTTGATCATATCATTGATTTATTACGTGAAGCGTCAATCGACCCAAAAGTTCAATCTATAAAAATAACGTTGTACCGTGTAGCAAAAAATTCAAATATTGTAAAAGCCCTTATTAATGCGCTTAAAAATGGCAAACATGTAACTGCTGTTGTTGAACTTCAAGCTCGTTTTGATGAAGAGGCTAATATTTACTGGGCAAATAAACT
>CAISYK010000763.1 GCA_903889605.1 uncultured Bacteroidota bacterium | reverse complement strand
TTGCCATGTTTTTTCTGCATAGCTAAAGTTTTTTCCTTTTCCTAAAACTCAAGTAACCAAACATTTATTAATATCTTTATGCTCATAACATTTTAACTTATATAAAGTCTATTAGTTTTAGTTTGTTATTCAAATGTTCAGCAGAAACATTTGAATGGGCATTAAGGCCGTTATATTTAATTTTCAGGCTTTGTTTTTTTATTTTTCACAACAGCATCTTTACATCCATAAAAGTTAAAAGAAAATAAAGATATGAGTTGTGTTACTGCGCTGTCGCATAACTGTATTTAATAATCGTAATGGATACTCCCAAATTAATTGAGAACCCTCGGTTAAAAGACGTCTGATTCGCTGATTTTTCTAAATTTTGTAATCCTAATATATATTTATATTCGGCATAAAAAGAAACATAATTTGACAAGGCTATTTTTAAGCCGGGAGAAAAGTAAAGTCCATAATCTGAAGATGCCATAGATTTATTTTTCTTTATATCATAGATGCTTGGCCCAAAAGTTTGTTCCCCTTTCAACATATATGCAAAATATGGAGATGCAGAAAAATACGGCTTCAGCCGCCACTTGTTAATCATATACCCAACACCAATAGCTGCATCCGCATACTGAACGTTCCATTTGAAATCAATTTCATTAAATATCAATGAAGCTCCCCCTTTTCGCATACCTAAATTTGAGCGTATAAATAATCCATTATTGGCTTTATATTGATATCCAAGACTGAAACAGCCTGTAATATTATTCGTGAAATTTTTTTCTTGGATACCTTGAGAATCAATAAACTTAAATGTCGAAAATACCTGCCCTGCGTCAAAGGTTATATTTGATTGAGCCGCTGAATACTTATTCAGAAACAGCACCAGCGATAAAATGATGAATTTTAATAATTGTTTGTTCATGTATTTTTATCTTGAAATAATTAATTTTGATGAATATAAATCGTTTTTCGAGTCGGATAGAATAATCAAATATGCACCATTGGCCCAATTACCGCAATAGATAGTATAGCTTTTAAACTCATTTATTTTTTCATTTAACACTAATTTTCCGTTTAAATCAATTATTTGAAGAGTTACATTTTCTAACTGCACATTTGTTTCAATTGTTATTTTGTTTGAAGCCGGATTCGGGAATATTGCTGCATTGATAGTCGACTTAATAGTTTCAATCCTAAAAACAGGCTGCTGAAATCCTGGATTGAATCTTGTTTCATCACTATAATAAGTTGAAGCACCGTAAGGCTGTCCAATTGTTTGCTGGACTGCGGCTCCGTTTGCTGAAATTAAGCTGCCTGCACTTGCTACGCATTGGCGTTTTAACGATTGTGCATTGCAGTTCAAGGAAAAAATAAAGAGAATAAACAGGCTTGGCCAAATCATAAAAACACTTCTGTTTAGCTTATCCGGCCGAGCTTGCTGCTCAAGTGATGACAAGATAAAGAAGGGTTGTTTGTGTATTATATTTTTATTACCAGAGATCATATAAAAATATTAAATTTTATTTTAGTTACAATAGTCAGTAAGGCAAGATTGTCAGGTTTTAGATAATAAATATCTCACAATTAAATATTATACACGAAGACCAACAATTAAAATATCGTCTGTTTGTTTGTGGTTTCCCTGCCAATTTATTAAAGTTTCATCAAGTATTTTCTTTTGTTCTGTCATTTCAAGCAGACAAATAGACTGCAGTAAGTCTTTAAAAGGGCGGGAAAATATTTTTTTATTTTCAAGGCCTCCCATCTGATCAGCATAACCATCCGAAAACATATACAGCATATCGCCTTTTTTGAGATGGACTATTTGATTTGTGAAACCTTGTCCATCTTTCTTTTGAAAGCTGCCTATTGAGCGCTGATTACCCTTTACCGATATAAATTCACCATCTCTGAAAATAAACAGAGGGCTGTGAGCACCGGCAAACTGAAGGGTTACCCATTCCTGCCTAATGTATGGTTTTCCCTCATTAAATAAAGGAAGATTAGGGGCAGCCTGAAGGCTTATTAAAGCTATATCCAGTCCAAATTTTACAGAAGTGTCTTTCCTGTTTTGATTCAGGGTATTCAAAATTCGGATATTTAATTCATCCAGGATTTCTGAAGGAGCATACTTGCCTTTTACTTTAATTATATCATTTAGGAAATTGTTTCCCATTAATGACATGAAGGCTCCAGGCACTCCATGCCCTGTGCAATCTGCAACAGCAATCAGAACTCTTTCTTTGTCTTCGTAAATCCAATAGAAATCACCGCTGATAATGTCCTTTGGTTTATATAAAATAAATGACTCCGGCAGGTATTTATGTATTTCTTCTATCGGTGTAAGTAAAGCCTCTTGTATGCTTCTGGCATAATCGATACTGTCTGTTATTTTTTCATTTTGTATCCTTATATTATCTTCAGCACGTTTACGTGCAGTAACATCAATATCTATAATTACCCATTTCTTGATATTGCCTTTATGATCAAGTATTGGTGTGAGAGAACTCTGCACCCATAGTTCTCTTCCGTCTTTGGTAATGTTTAATGCTTGATATATGGATGATTTTTTGTTTTCAATAGCTTGCTGAATAAGATGTTTTATTTCGGGATTGTTACTTATTTTTTCTAATGTGTTGCCCCTTTGCTTGAGTTCATCTATACCATACCCCTGCAGCCTAGTAAACCCATCGTTTACCCATTCAATTTCACCAGTTGCACCAAAAATCAACACCCCATTATCGGTTTCGCTTGCAACAATTGATAATCTGGCCAGCTCTTCATTTTGTTTTTCAATTTCTAAAGTACGAGCTTTTACTTCATCCTCCATATTTTCGTACAGTCTTGCATTTTCAAGACCATTAACGACATAAACTGCTAAATTTCTGAGAATATTCAAATGATACTCAGTATATGCATTTGGTTTGAAACTTTGAACAGTTATAACTCCAATGAGTTTATTGGCAGTTGAAATAGGAAGATAAATAATTGACTCAGACTGCACGCCTGCTTTAGGTTCTGGTATTTTTGTATCTGGAAAATAGTTGTTAAATTCCTTATTAAGATCATTAATAAATATTTCTTTTTGCTTTGTAAAACACCAAACGGCAAGGCGGCTTCCATCGCTTAATTCATTATAATAAAAGGGCAGCTTCTCACCTTTTTCAATAAATCCGGAGAAATCAAGCCGGTTTTCTGTTTCATTAAATAAGGCAATACCGAATGCTGAGGCATCCATCAGTTTATTTACGTTTTCATAAAGTTTGTTGATTATTTCTTCAACAGATAAAACAGATGTAATCTCTCTTCCGATATAACTTAGAAGTTTGGTGTTTTCATATGACTTTTCAACTTCCTCTTTTTGTTTTAGAACTTCAATGGTCCGCTCCTTAATTTTTTCTTCGAGATTTTCATATAATTGCGCGTTTTCAATGGCGATCGAGGTCAGGTCCGCGATAGTCCGCAAAAAACGCAGATCATCGGTCGAAAAATGATGCCCTGTGCCACTGTCGA
>CAISYK010000762.1 GCA_903889605.1 uncultured Bacteroidota bacterium | reverse complement strand
TACAAAACTGAAAAAATCAATCTCATTACCTTGCTGGCCTTCCAAATACTTTGACAAATGAAATTGCAGATAATCAATGCACGTTGATAATTCCGGCCTTGTCATGTAAGAAACAAAATCGGCTTCCAGTTCTGTATCAATGTTCACGGTGTAAATTATTCGATTAACGTCAACGTCCGGGCGTTCCTTCTGCAATAACTGTTTAATTCGATCATCTGCAACAAGTGTTTCCTGTGTCGTGCTTACAAGTTGAAACGGGCTTTCGTGTTGTTCACCCTTTAATTTGAATGAAAGGTATTGTGAAATCCGGTGAGCAATGGTTATTTCAGTTAATGGTAGGGGTGCTGATTGTTGGTGGTAAACCGTTGTTGGCATTGGAAGTATTGGCTCAAATGGATGGTTCAGGCACTCACCAGTATAATCATGTACTTTCTCACAGAATTCGTAAAACTCATACATGGTGCAGTATATCTGTGGCGTGAATCGTTGGCCAAATTCTTTGATACTTTTTTCAGAATTAACAGGTAAAATATCTTTGTTGGAATCGATATAGTAATATTTGGTATCGGTTCCTTCCCTATTCAGGTCTTTTATTTTTTCATACAGGTTTATGTTAACCGCTGCCCCTTCCCTTATTTCCTTTAACTTGTTTATTATAACATGAGTGGTGGTTCCGGACTGGCACAAACTTTTCTCCAATGAAAGGAAATCTATTATCTTGAACGGTGCTTCGATCTTAATCCATAAAATGTTTGATTGCCAACTTATTTGTTCAGTAAAAATTCTCCTAATAGCCTTCATGCTGCTTGTTGCAGTCAGGTAACTTAGCGGCTCCGGTGCTGTTGTCGGGATTGGCGGGGGTGGGATCGTTACCATTTGGCCATCTCCTCAAACATTTGCGCCCGTTCTTCGTTGGTGATTTTCAGATATTTTAAAAATTCCACCTCTGTTTGGTGCCCGGTGATTGACATAATTAGCAAAGGTGATATTTTACGTTTAAACGCATTCGTAGCAAAAGTCCTTCTGGCCGTGTGTGACGTTATAAACTCATACTTTTTCCCAGATATAACTTCTCTTTTACCGGCCTTCGTGATGCTCTTGGAGTAGGGTTCGTTGATCTTTGCATCATCGCATACGTCCTGAATGTAATCGTTAAACTTCTGGTTGCTGATGGCCGGGGGTAACTGATAGTCGTACTTCTCCAGAATTTCTTTAACAACAGGGTGTAGTGGGATTATGACTTGCTGCTTTGTCTTTTGTGTTACCATTTTTATCATGCCATTATTTATATGCTCCTTTTTAAGATGCGTGTAATCGGAAAATCGTAACCCCGTCCAGCAACCAATCATAAAAATATCTCTAACCCTTTCCAGTTTAGGCTTCTTTGAAAAATCATGTTTGTAAATAGTCTCTAATTCTGCCTCGGTCAGGTAGGCATTATCTGAATCTTCACTCCCCCCGATAAATGAATCTTCAAAGTCAAGGTTTGTATTTACTTTTTGCTTTGTTGCTTTCTTTAATACTGTTTTGATAAACCTGATAGTCCGGCCAATAGTGTTTAACGCATATGTTTTTTCAGTCATCATGTAATTAACCAATTCATCAAACAACTGTTCGTTGAAATCAGAAAAATCAACTTCATGGTGACGGTGGTTCCCGAAATCCACCATCATATTTTTAACGGTCGTGTACTTTATTGCATTGGCAGGGCTTAACCGTTCCCCGGTTTTTTTCTTAATTGCCGTTTTAGAATCCTCAATGTATTGATCGAAATATTTAAGGAATGTAATTTTATTGTCCTCAATTGGCTTGGCTTTGAGTTTATTATCAAGGTATTCCCGGAAATATTCAACTGATAATGGTATTCCGGCTGCCAGTGCCTCATTCTCTGCTGCCCCGATATGCTTAGATATTATTTCTAACTTACCGTTGACATTGTCAGCATTTTGTGCATTAGCTTTAATAATAGGCTTTTTATTACCCTTCTCCGTGCCTTTCCAATATTTATCATTATAGTGTTTTTTGTCAACCCGCTGGCCGGTGTAATATATCAGCCTTTGGCCGTGGAAAGAATAAGACAATAAAATAGGGATATTGGTTTCCCGATCCCCTCTTTTCTCTAAGTAAAATTTAACCTGTGCCATAAAATTAGTGTATGTAAAACCGTACAAAGTTACATACATTTTTACCCTTTTTTACATTTGCCTTAAAATATTTATAGATCGG
>CAISYK010000761.1 GCA_903889605.1 uncultured Bacteroidota bacterium | reverse complement strand
TCCTTCAATAAAAAACCTGCATGATCTGAACCTATTGCTACCTTCATTTATTATATTTGTTTATTTATTATACACCTTAACAAAAATCATATTTGCTTCATTATTAGCTTTAAAGCACCTTAATTAACAGCTTTTTCGGCTTATTAACAATTGTGTAAAGTTTTAAAATAATAGCTTGATAATTAGCGCTGTAAATTTATATTTATCAACATTAAATTTGTTGATAAGATTATTTTTTATTAAAAAGATTTAAGAAAAAACATTAGGATTATTTAAATCCGATACCGCATGTAATAATTTCTGAATTATCAAGCATAACTTTATCATTTCTTTATATTAAAAGTGAACAATTTGATAACATAAAAAATCGTATTTTTACCAGCGAATTATTAGACTCAAAACTTATCATCGATTTGTTTATAATATGTTATAATTCTATAATTCAGCCATTTAATTAATGATAACTTTAAAAATATTGTTATTACTTTGTTAATATCAAAAAAATCAACCGTTTTATATAAAAGATTTGAACGATACTAACAGACCAACAACAACAACAATTTTCTTTAAATTTAAAAATAAAAAAATATTATATTGTTATGGATGATGAATTATTGTCAAAAGGTTTTTTAGATGTTCCCATAGATTTATCCCTAGATTTGTTCCAGGAAATAAACAAACTAAAAAAAGAAAAAAATGCTGTCATACTCGCCCATTACTACCAGGAAGCCGATATTCAGGATATTGCCGATTTTATTGGGGACAGCCTGGCTCTATCCCAGCAGGCAGCAAAAACTGATGCCGATATTATTCTTTTTGCAGGCGTCCATTTTATGGCCGAAACTGCCAAAATTTTATGTCCTGATAAAAAAGTTTTGCTGCCCGATTTGAATGCAGGATGTTCTCTGGCCGACTCCTGCCCTGCTGATAAATTTGCTGAATTTAAATTAAAACATCCCGATCATCTGGTGATTTCATACATCAACTGCTCGGCCGAAATAAAAGCTTTAACCGATATTATTTGTACATCATCAAATGCCGAAAAAATTGTTGAGAGTTTACCCAGGGAACAAAAAATAATATTTGCCCCTGATAAAAATTTAGGAGCTTACATTAAGAAAAAAACCGGACGTGATATGGTTTTATGGGATGGAAGCTGCATGGTTCATGAGATATTTTCCTTAGAGAAAATTACAAAATTGAAAAATCAGTATCCGGATGCTGAATTAATTGCTCATCCGGAATGTGAAGCTGCAATACTTGAAATATCCGATTATATCGGAAGCACGTTAGGATTATTAAATTATTCAAAAAAATCGGATTCTAAGGAGTTTATTGTTGCAACAGAAGCGGGTATTCTCCATCAAATGATAAAAGAGAGCCCAAATAAGATGTTTTTAGCTGCTCCGCCGAATAATTCCTGTGCCTGCAATGATTGTCCTCATATGAAATTAAATACGCTTGAAAAGCTTTATAATTGCTTAAAATACGAACAGCCTGAAATTCTCTTACCGAGCGATTTGATTGAAAAAGCTAAAAAACCTATTATTCGAATGCTGAAACTTTCAGCTGAATTTGGGTTATAAACAAGTTAAGTAATTTTATAAATATTTGGTATATAACTGATTATAAAGTTATAGTGTTAATTTTATTCTTATTCCAAGACAAATAAACGTTTTGGCAGTATATATTTTGTAAGATTTTCGTTTAAGAGAATTCAGAATTTTTTAGAATAACAATGAAAACAAGAATTATAATAAAAAGCTTAATCTTAGGTGCTTTCCTATTTGCTTGTTTTACTGGGTTTGGGCAATCTTCTTCTGTAAAGATAGGCAATCAGACCTGGAAGACTGAAAATTTAAACGTCAGCGCTTTCATAAATGGAGATGTCATTAAAGAGGCAAAAACAGTTAGGAAGTGGAAAAGACTTGGACGTAATGGCAAACCGGCATGGTGTTATTATGAAAATAAAACTTCTAATGGTACTAAATACGGTAAACTTTATAATTGGTTTGCCGTTAACGATCCTCGTGGTTTAGCACCATGCGGATGGCATATTCCTTCGGATCAGGAGTGGGTTGAATTAACTGAGTTCCTTGGCGGAGAAGATATTGCCGGAGAAAAAATGAAAACAGTTAAAGGCTGGAAGGAGCATGTGAATAATTTCAGCAACGGCAATAATAAAAGCGGTTTTGGCGGTCTTCCGGGCGGTTACCGTTTTAGTAACGGAATATTTTTTTATGAAGGCAGTTTTGGTTATTGGTGGAGCTCAACTCAGGATATTTCTGATCCTAATAACGCGTTATACCGTGATCAGAGTTTTGATAAAAGCAATGTTGGGAAGGATACCAATGATAAAAAAAATGGTTTATCTGTAAGATGTATAAAAGATTAATAATTATTGTGCATTCCTTTTTTTATATGTAGTAAGGAAATTTGAGCCTCTTAGCTTGTCTTTAGGTATTTACAAGATGTTTTTTTTGAAATCGGTATAATTTGATTTTGTAAATTGTATTGAATTTATATACAATCAGCTTTAAATCAAATAGTTAAGGTATTTTAGTTTTATATTTTTACAGTTTTATAATACAATTTAATGTTTAAGGAATACGATGTAATAGTTGTTGGTGGCGGTCATGCCGGTTGCGAAGCTGCAGCTGCAGCTGCAAATTTGGGTTCATCTACTCTTTTGATTACGATGAATCTGCAGACTATTGCTCAGATGAGCTGTAACCCGGCTATGGGTGGAATTGCCAAAGGACAGATTGTTCGTGAGATTGATGCCTTGGGTGGTTATTCAGGTATTGTTACTGATAAAACAGCAATTCAATTCAGGATGTTAAACCGTTCAAAGGGGCCTGCAATGTGGAGTCCTAGGGCACAAAGCGACCGCTGGAAGTTTTCAGAGGAATGGCGCTTGATGCTTGAAGCTACGCCTAATCTGGATTTTTGGCAGGATACCGTAAAGGAATTAATAATTGAAGGCAACAAAGTTGCCGGAGTTATTACAAAATTAGATATAGAAATTCGTGCAAAATCTGTTGTTTTAACAAACGGCACTTTTTTAAATGGAATAATTCACCTTGGTGAAAAGCAATTTGGAGGCGGTCGTGCTGGCGAAAATTCCTCAACCGGGATTACTGAGCAGTTGGTTAAGTTGGGATTTGAATCAGGAAGAATGAAAACCGGAACCCCTCCCCGTGTTGATGGACGATCATTGGATTATTCTAAAATGGAGGTTCAGCATGGTGATGAAAAACCAAACAAATTTTCCTATCTAAAAGTTGACCAGTTTGGGTTTAAAGTTGAACGAAAGGATGCATACGCTGGTGGTCCGGAAGGACAAATTCCTTGTTATGTAAGTTATACAAATAGTGAAGTTCATGATATATTAAGAACCGGTTTCGAAAAATCTCCTATGTTCTCTGGTAGGATTCAAGGATTAGGACCAAGATATTGTCCGAGCATCGAAGATAAAATTACCAGGTTTTCTGAGCGGGAACGTCACCAGATTTTTGTTGAACCTGAAGGATGGAATACAATGGAGATTTATGTTAATGGATTTTCTACTTCTTTACCTGAGGATGTTCAATACAAAGCCTTGAAAAAAATACCAGGTTTTGAAAATGTAAAAATGCTTCGTCCGGGTTATGCAATCGAATATGATTATTTTCCTCCTCAGCAGTTACACTTAACTTTAGAGACAAAATTAATTGAAAATTTATATTTCGGCGGACAGATAAATGGTACTACGGGATATGAAGAAGCGGCTTGTCAAGGATTGATGGCGGGGATAAATGCACACTTAAAAATAAATAAAAAACCTCCTTTTATTCTTCAGCGTTCCGAAGCATATATTGGAGTTTTG
>CAISYK010000760.1 GCA_903889605.1 uncultured Bacteroidota bacterium | reverse complement strand
TGCCCTTGGCAATCAATGCTTCCAGAACTTTGGCCATGATGAATTGCTATATATTATTCACCTCTGTACGAAATAGCAGTATTCCAAAGTGGATTTAGAAAATAAATTTTCTCCATATTTTAATAAAATTAAGTGTGCTGATGAAACACATATAACCCCTTTTAATACAAATCAGAATTTTACTTTTTGCAGTTTTCAAAAAAAATAATTTATGACGCCAAACCATTGTGCTCCCGCACACGAACGCAAGCAGTTAAGTTTTTTAGATAGATATTTAACTCTGTGGATTTTTTCTGCAATGATTATTGGAGTTGCAATTGGATATTTTTTTCCATTATCATCATCATTTATCAATTCATTTTCAAGCGGAACAACTAATATTCCATTAGCAATCGGATTAATATTGATGATGTATCCGCCATTAGCCAAAGTCCGCTACGAAAAAATGCGTGAGGTATTCCGTGATACAAAAGTTTTAGGTGTTTCCTTATTTCTTAATTGGATTATAGGCCCACTATTGATGTTTGCTTTAGCGCTCATTTTTTTACATGGGTATCCTGAATATATGATAGGACTGATTTTAATTGGTCTTGCCAGGTGTATTGCAATGGTAATAGTTTGGAATGAGTTAGCTGAAGGAAATCGAGAATATGCTGCAGGTTTAGTAGCGCTGAACAGTATTTTCCAGGTTTTGTTTTTCAGCATTTTTGCTTATGTATTCATAACGGTATTGCCTCCTTTATTTGGTATTAAAGGAATAGATGTGAACATAACAATTGTCGAAATTGCTAAAAGTGTTGGAATATATTTGGGTATTCCTTTTTCAGCAGGAGTTATTAGTCGCTATTCACTTATTAAAATGAAAGGTATTGATTGGTATCAGGATAAATTCATTCCATTAATTTCCCCGATAACATTAATAGCATTGCTATTTACTATTGTTGTGATGTTTAGTTTAAAAGGGGAATTAATTGTTCAAATACCTTTTAATGTAATCCGCATAGCAATCCCATTAGTTATTTATTTTGCAGTTATGTTTTTACTGAGTTTCTTTTTGAGTAAACGAATGGGAGCGGATTATTCGAAAAGTGCTTCCATTTCATTTACTGCAGCAGGCAACAATTTTGAATTAGCTATTGCTGTTGCAATTGGTGTTTTTGGAATTAATTCAGGACAAGCATTCGTTGGTGTAATAGGGCCTTTGGTTGAAGTACCGGCATTAATTGCTTTAGTTAACGTTGCTTTTTGGATTCGAAAAAAATACTATTCTGAAAAATAATTATTAAAATGAAAAAAATATTATTTGTTTGTATTGAAAATTCAAACCGCAGTCAAATGGCTGAAGCTTTTGCCAAAATACATAGTAAAGGAAAAGTGGAAGCTTATAGTTCAGGTTCCCGTCCTTCCGGAATTATAAATCCAAAAGCTATTGCTGCAATGCAAGAATTGGGATATGATTTAACTACCCACAAATCAAAATCATTAGATGAAATTCCGCAAATAATATATGATTATGCCGTAACTATGGGGTGTGGTGATGAATGTCCGTTAGTGAAGACAAAGTATCGCGAAGATTGGAAACTAGATGATCCTAAAAATTTAGATCCGAAGGAATTTAATAAAGTTCGAGATGAAATTGAACTCAGAGTAGAGAAACTTATTAATGATATATGTGAATAGAATTAGTTTATTGTGTCGAATAATTATTCTCTGTTATTTTGATTAGAGTTCGTGAAGTTTAAAGCTTCAATTTTTTGTCCAAATATAAATATGTAGGAAAAATTGAGTCATTAGCAATTTCATTTATCTTTATTGTCCATTCCGGAAAATTGTAAATAACTTTAATCGTGGTATCATTGATTAAAGTGTAAGTAGCAAATTTATCGTCCATTTTAGGGAACTTTTTTATACCGTTAGTTTTTTCTAAATACGGCAGCTTCAAAATACAGTCATTTTTGCTTGACCATAAAAGTTCAATGTTGCTCTTGCTTGTTTTGTTTATATAATAATAAACTGCTTATCCCTTTCGGTCAAGTAGAAAATTATAACTTTGCTGCATGGCTAATATTGGACAATACCCGAAAGATTTTCAAGAATTTCTTGCAAAATTTAAAAGTGAGGATGATTGTTGGAGCTATATATTTGAGATTAGA
>CAISYK010000759.1 GCA_903889605.1 uncultured Bacteroidota bacterium | reverse complement strand
TGTTGAGGAAAATGAAATTGAATATAACAATTCTGTGATTTCAGGTATTGGATGCTGCAGCGGTATTGTGAATGCTTAGGTGAAAATTGTCGGGAATATAATGGAAATTGGGGAAGATTTTTCAGGCAAAATATTAGTTGCTGATTATTTTGAACCAGGGAAAATAAATTTGTTTTCTAAAGCAGGAGGAATTATTTCTATTAGAGGGAATTTATTAAGTCATACCGCTATTCTTTGCCGTGAAATGGGAATTCCATCAATAGTGGGTGCAAGAGGTCTTTTAAGTAAAATTAAAGACGGAGATAAAATAGAAATGAACGGGGCAACTGGAAAAATTTATTTAATTTCAAAAAATGAATAATTTTCAGATATCATCTATTCTTACAAAAGTTGTTCTCTCTGCAAAAGAAAAGGGACAGATTACTGAATATTTGAAAAATATTTCGGGTGATGAATCTGCGCAAACAGTATTTTTCGAATATTGTAAAAAGTGGAAACTTGCGCCATGGATTTATGTTCAAATGGAAAGGAACGATTTTCTACAATATTTGTCTGGAAATGTTCAGCAATCTTTTGCGGAAACCCATTCGAAAATAAGGGATGAAAACGAAAGAAGAAATAAAGAAGCTGTTAGTTTTCTTAAAAAATTTAAAGAACAAAATATTGATGTAATCATTTTAAAAGGAAACTTATTAGCCCATACAGTATACAAAGATTTGGGTTATAAGAAAATGAATGATTTCGATATTTTAATTAAAGAATGTGATTGGGAGAAAATACAGGATATATATTCTGATTTAGGTTATATTCCATTAGGCTTCGGCTGGAGCGGGGAAAAACAAAAAGCTGCTAAATTCAGCCACGTTGGAATGTCTTTTATCAGTGCCGACTATTCATGTATAATTGGTTCACAATGGGGATTAAAATCACCTTCCACGAATTTTAAAGTTCCTATTGAGGAGGCTTGGGAAACAGCAAAGGATTTTGATTTTTGCGGCATAACGGTAAAACAGCTTTCTCCTTCATTTAACCTGCTTCACCTGATACTGCACATGGGAATTTATAAGTGCGGAATAAGGGATTGCATGGATGTTTATAATCTGCTGCTGACAGTTGATTTTAATGAGAACGAATTCATTGATTTGCTCAAAAGATCAAGAGCTGCGGATAAAGCATATTTTACTTTAAGCTTGAGTAATATTTGTTCTGGCTCAATACAGCCGTTGCTTGATAAATTATCTCCTGATAGAAATAGTTTTGTAGTGCGGAGATTAAAATACAGGCTTGATTTGAATGAGCGGACCGGAGATATTCATAATTCATATAACGATTACTTTCAGGATGTTGAGAAACTTGTAATATATTTTAATCTTTTTCCAGAATTTCATAAAAAAATATTTTTTTACGGTAAAATTTTAAAGAGTATCTTTTTCCCTAAAACTGATATTGCACTTAAACTTTCTGATAAATCCGATAAGCCTGACTTTATCAATAAAGTTAAAGCAAAGATTAAAGCTCCGTATTTTGTGTTTTCTCTGATTGCGCAGGAAATTGGATGGCTTTTTACATTTTTGTTATTTTTGAAATTATTTATCGATCTTTTATTTTCATTAAAAAATTATTTAATAAAAAAAGAATCGTATTTCGATTATTTAAAAAAACGAGGAATTGATCCTAAGACAATTGAAAAAGTTGTAAAAAATATTCAATAAATATGAGTAAATTAGTTTGTATTACTGGGATGGATGGGGTGGGCAAAAGCACTTTGGTTAACAGCCTCACATCAATATTGCCTTCAGTTCATGTTTCAAATATCTGGGACATAATGAATGGAGGAATTAAAAATATTCCTTTTGGTTCCGCAAAAGATGTTGATAATTATTTATGCGCGTTAACGCCTGGTTCCCGATTCTTATTTCTGGCTCATACACTGAAATATGCAATCGATAAGGCAATGAAATCAGATAAAGAAATAATATTATTGGACGGGTACTATTATAAATATTTTTCAACCGAACTAGCTTTGGGCGCTTCAAAAGAGCTTGTGTTTTCGCTTATTAATGAATTTCCAAAACCGGACTTGGTAATTTATTTAGAGCTTGGCATGGAAGAAACAATTAAGCGGAAGGATGTTATGTCGCGCTATGAAAGCGGTTTGGCAGAACAACCTGATAAAAATCATTTTATTGATTTTCAGGAAAAGGCATTGGAACAATGGAAAAATTATGACAGGAAGGGCTGGCATGTGATCAGTACCTCTAAGTCACCTGCTCTGCTGCTTAAAGAAACCTTAGAAATAATTGAACATTAATGAAACTAATTTTAATTACTGGTTTGGACGGCAGCGGTAAAAGCACATTGCTGTCGAGGCTTGAGGAGCTGCCCAATCAATCACGCTGCGCTTTTTTGAGGGTTCCTTTTATTGATGCTGAAAAATTTAAGGAAAATAATGATATTTATCGATCTTCTTTATTCATTAATAAACTAAATGAATATGCTGACAATTTCAATTTTCCTCCGTTAAAAGTTTGCGCACTTTTTGCTTCAATGATAATTTTCAAAGAGCTATTTAAAGAACTAAAAAATAAAAACTGTTCTATTGTTTTTTGTGAAAGACATCCGCTTATCGACACCGGCGTTTATGCTCACTTTTATGCTGAT
>CAISYK010000758.1 GCA_903889605.1 uncultured Bacteroidota bacterium | reverse complement strand
TCATCATTTGAGTTCGCAATGAAAATAGGTCGTGGCAAAAACCTTTCACAGCGGAATAAAATTATTTTTTATTTGGTTTTTGCCACTTTTAATTTTATAATTTCGTTTACGAAATCGGCCACACCGCTTATTTTGCCGTTGGTGGCAAGCAAATAAAAAATTCTGAATAATTTCCCAATTCGGGAACTTTGTATTATCTTTGTCAAAAAGAAACACAAGTTGAGAATAATTTCAAAGAAAATACTTCGAGAGTTTTGGGAAAAACATTCTGATAGTCAGCAACAATTGAAATCATGGTATCAAGAAACTAATGATGTAGAATGGACTAATCCCAAACAGATAAAAAAAGAATATCCAAGTGCTAGTTTCTTGGCAGACAATCGAGTTGTTTTCAATATTAAAGGAAATAAATATCGACTAATTGTAAAAATAAATTATGAATACAATATGATTTGGATTCGATTTATTGGGACACATGCCGAATATGATAAAATTGACGTTACTAAAATTTAAAACCAATGACAATAAAACCAATCAAAAACAAAAAGGATTATCAACAAGCCTTGGAAAGACTTGAGTTAATATTTGATTCAAAAAAAGGCACCCCAGATGGGGATGAACTTGAAATATTAGGAATTTTAATTGAGAAGTATGAAGACGAACACTTCCCTATTGGCTTCCCTGACCCAATTGAAGCTATAAAATTCAGAATGGAACAAATGGGATATAATCAAACAGACCTTGCGAAAGTTGTTGGACTGAAAAGTCGTGCAAGCGAAATACTGAATAAGAAAAGAAAATTAACAGTTGAAATGATTCGACTCCTACATGACAGTTTGAAAATTCCAACAGAAGTATTAATACAAGCTTATAAATAAAGAAAGCCCAGACAAAAAAATAAATCGCAATCGAAAGACAATTTTTCAACATACAAACAACAATATGCAATTAGAATTTTGTATTACAAACCGCATGTAATTGGACTACTGCGTGCGACACGTGTTGCGAACTTTGCGTGATTAGCCTTCTGTGTGTTGCGAACTATGGGTAATTGGACTTCTGTGTGTTGCGAACTATGGGTAATTGGACTTCTGTGTGTTTCGAACTTTGGGTAATTGGACTTCTGTGTGTTGCGAACTGTGGGTAATTGGACTTCTGTGTGTTACGAACAATGGGTAATTGGCCTTCTATGTGTTGCGAATTGTGGGTAATTGGACTTCTGTGTATTACTAACTATGGGTAATTGTACCTCTATTCCATGACGACCTTCGGACGACAAGTTTGCCTGCCACCAACATAAAATATGCTATACCTTTGCCGACACGCTCAAAAGCCCAATGCGCGGCATCGCATATTTGACCGTTGGCAGCAAAGCAAAAGGACGTACTAACCTATAGACCGACAGACAAAATAAAAACAGACTATAAAAAATGAGACTACTCCCTTCTATTCTAATAATACTATTTGTACTTTTCTTAAGAATAACAAACGCTCAAACAATCGACACTTTAATTGATGTAGGAGGCGGTCGACAACTTCATTTTACAATTATAGAAGGCAAAGGAGCACCAATATTATTTGAATCAGGTGCAGGTGATAATGGCAGTGTATGGAAAGACATAACGCCAAAAATCGCAGATGCCACCGGAGCAACTGTTATAACTTATGACAGATTGGGGTTTAGCAAAGACTCATGGAGAACTCCAATAGGGTTTGGAAATGAAATAAAAGCCTTAGAACTTGGTTTGCAAAAACTTGGATTAACAAATAGAAACATAATGCTTGTTTCGCATTCAATGGGTGGAATGTATAATTCATATTATGCTTCACGTCATCCAAATGAAGTAAAAGCGGCTGTTTTAATTGAAGCGGCAACTGCATGTTCATGGTCAATCCTTTTTAAAAATGAGGCATTTATAGTCAAAGCGAAAAAAGATTTAAAAGATCTAACTAGTATTTTAGATTCGGTTATAAAGCATCCAATGCCTTTAAACATTCCTATTCTAGACATCGTTGCAGAAAATCAAGAACTAAATGAACATGGAAATGTAGATTCGGTAAATGATCAAATATGGTTTAATTGCCATAAAAAATTTGTTGCGGAGTCTCCACTTCGTAAAAGTCTCTTTGCATATGGATCGGGGCATGCAGTTTTTGTAGACAACCCGCCATTTGTTATAAATGCAATTGTAACACAATATGCGAACTATTTAGCGCCAGAGCAAAAAGCCATTATATTGGAAAAGGGTTATGCCTTGGCATTGACAATGCTTAATGAAAGCAATAAAAATGAAGTTAAATGTGGTCGCTCTGAAAATGATTTGAACGCTTGGGCTTACTTTTTACTCAGCAGAAATGAAATAGAAAAAGCAATTGAAATATTTACCTTAAACACTACATTAAATCCTAATAGTTGGAAC
The DNA here is from genome assembly GCA_903889605.1 of uncultured Bacteroidota bacterium. Taxonomy (GTDB): domain Bacteria; phylum Bacteroidota; class Bacteroidia; order 2-12-FULL-35-15; family 2-12-FULL-35-15; genus 2-12-FULL-35-15. The sequence goes on along the minus strand of CAISYK010000758.1, from coordinate 442 downwards.
GCCTATGATAGTTTAGCCGAAGCATATTTGAAAGCTGGAAAAAAGGAATTAGCTGCAAAAAATTATAAAATTTCATTAGAATTAAACCCGAAAAATGATAACGCAACGACAGTGTTAGAACAAATCGGGAAATGATTAATTAAATAGACCTGAGCCTACTTCGACCGCAGTTGTTTTTAAGTTTGCTCGTTACGACCAATATGTAAAAAGAACGAAGCGTCTTTCGACCGAAGGGTTTTTAAGTTTACTCGTTACGACCTACGTGTAATGCGACCTGAGTGTGTTTCGACCGCAGTTATTTTTAGGTTGCTCGTTACGACCTACGTGTAATACGACCAGAGCGCATTTCGACCGTAGGTGAATAGAAAGAATGCTCTGCTGCCAACATTGGCTATGCAATAAGCTGGCATTTGAGTACATTTGGTGAGCAGATTTTCTTATC
>CAISYK010000757.1 GCA_903889605.1 uncultured Bacteroidota bacterium | reverse complement strand
TATTAGACTTTATATAAGTTAAAATGTTATGAGCATAAAGATATTAATAAATGTTTGGTTACTTGAGTTTTAGGAAAAGGAAAAAACTTTAGCTATGCAGAAAAAACATGGCAAAAAGTAAAACAGAATTTAAAATAAGAAAAGGAAAATTAATAAACCATACGAGCATAACGGATTCGGAATTTGAGTATGTATTACCTTTTTTTGAGAACTCTTTTGATGTTTATTTTAAATATCACACATTTACAGGTTCTGTGCGTATTCGAGAGGCATGTAAACGAAATGACAGCGTTTTTGGTAAAGCAGAAGATGGTTTGTTTTTCATCCTGTTCTATTTAAAATCCTATCCGACAGAAGAAGTGTTAGCAACAATGTTTGAGATGCATCAACCTCAAGTTAATCTTTGGAAAAATTTATTGCAAAACATCTTAGAGGAATGTTTTTTAAGCATGAAAGTCTTACCAAGTAGGAATAATAAGAAATTGAATCAATTGATAAAAGAAATGGGTTTAACGGAGGTAATAATAGATGCTACTGAGCGGCAGATCCAACGACCAAAAGATAATGAAGTTCAAAAAGAATATTACAGTGGAAAAAAAAGACTCATTCGGTCAAAAACACCCTTATCAGTGACAAGAAGAGCAATTATGTAATATATTTAGGAGACACTTTTGAAGGGAAAGAACATGACAAAACAATACTTGAAGAGGAAGAAGTTCGATTTACAGAAAAAATAGAAGGCTATATTGATCTCGCCTATTTGAATCTGAAAATTAAAAATATGACGGCAATAATCCCTCATAAAAAACCAAAAGGAAAAGAACTAACGAAGAAACAAAAAGAGGAAAATAAAGACAAATCAAAAATAAGAGTTGGTGTAGAACATGCAATTAGTGGCGTAAAGCGAATATTTATATTAAAATACAAATTGAGAGTAAAAAACTATAAAAATCATGATCAGCTAATTTTATTAGGATGTGGGTTACATAATTTTAGAGTCAAGCAAAGAAGAAAACAATAATACCTTAACTTATATAAAGTCTAATGAAAAAAAATACTTTAATTGCCGCAATAATAATCAGCACGTTTTTTTTCTCCCCTCTATTATGGAGCGGGGCAGAGTCCTTTGCCCAATTAAGAGGAGTAAATTACCAGGCTGTTGCCATTGATGAAAATGGTAAAGAAATTGTAGGTATGGATATTAACGGACAGGCACTGAACAATAAAACCATAGCAGTCCGTTTTTCAATTTTGAGTGCTGGTCAAAGCGGAGCTGTTCTTTACCAGGAATCGCAAACTGCTAATACAGACCAGTATGGTTTATTTTCATTGATTATTGGAGACGGCACAGCTGCCGGCTTAGGGCAATTTCAGCACATGATTGATATTCCATGGTCGGCAGCTAATCATTTTTTAAAAGTTGAAATAGATATTAAGAATGACGGCAATTACAAACTTATGAGTATCCAGCCTTTTATGGCTGTACCTTATACTTTTTTTGCTTTAAAAGCAGATACCGCTCTTTATTCCATAAATTCAGGGTCATCCGGTGCGGCAGGTTCCAATTGGAAGTTAAACGGCAATGATACAACTCAGCCCGGAACAAACTTCATAGGAACAACTGATTCAGTTGATTTGGTTGTTAAAACAAACAATACTGAAAGAATAAGAGTTGCGGCAAACGGAAATGTAGGAATTGGAACTGCAGCGCCGGGAGGGACATTAGATATTAAAGGATCAGGCAGCAACAACTCAACTTATGGTTTTGGGGTAAGAAACAGTTCAGATAATTATTCACTTGTAGTGAGGGATGATGGCAACGTCGGCATAGGCACAACAACGCCTGGTGGAAAGTTCCACATAAATAATGATGCTGCAGGAAGCGATAGTTCTTTCATTGTTTTACAAAACGGCAACATAGGTATTGGAACAGCTGCGCCTGGGGCAAAACTTGAAGTGGCTTCAAATGGAAACAGTGTTATGGACTATACAGCAAGATTCCAAAGCAGCAGCAGCACCAATGGTTCTGGCGGTATTCTATTTGACCAGAATGGGCCATACTCATACAAACTTCGAACTCTTTGGACAGGGACCCCCGACGGCGCACTCATCTGGTCATACATTGATCACAGCACTGGTATTGATGTATATAGTGATATTTTAGCATTGGCGCAAGGCAATGTAGGTATCGGAACATTCTTCCCTGGAGCTAAACTTGATGTAGTCGGCCAGATAAAAATTTCAGGAGGCTCTCCCGGACCAGGTAAAGTATTAACTTCTGATGCTTCAGGTTTGGCATCATGGAATACATTGTCGGGAGTAATTTCAAATGTCTCAGGAACTTTGCCTATATCAGTTGCTTCAGGTAATTCAGCCCCCATTATTTCAATTGCAGATAACTCTTCTACAAGCGATGGTGTTGTTAAAACTGGAGCTGGTCAGGTAAATATGGTATGGAAAACAGATGATTTAGGGAATCCGGCATGGCGCTCCGTTTCAGCATGGTCTCTCACAGGAAATGCAGGAACAGTTGACAGTATAAACTTTATCGGCACTACTGATGACAAGCCTTTTAACATTCGTGTAAACAATCAAAAAGCGGGAAGAATCGACCGCATTTTATACAACGCTTTTTGGGGTTATCATGCAGGCACTTTAAACACTACTGGTTCCGGGAATTCGGCCTTTGGACAATTCGCTCTTGATGAAAACACAACTGGAAGTAAAAATAGTGCATTCGGAAAATATGCTCTTACTTATAACAGTACCGGAGGGTCAAATACATCTATTGGGGCAAATACTATGTATTACAACACCACAGGCAGCTTTAATACAGCTGTTGGAGAATATGCACTTTCTGACAACATCGGAGGAAACTACAATACTTCTATTGGCAACAATACACTATATACCAACACTACAGGAAGTTATAATACAGCCAATGGAGAAAGTGCACTCTATTATAACACTACGGGAGATTTTAATACCGCCAATGGTAATGGTGCGCTTTTAAATAACATTGATGGAACGCATAACACTGCATCAGGGGCAGGTACACTTTCATACAATACCACAGGATATAACAACTCTGCCATAGGAAGTCTTTCGCTTCAGTTAAACACCACCGGCTATCAAAATACTGCAAGTGGTTATGCTGCACTTTCCAACAATACAATAGGCAATAGCAATGTTGGCTTGGGAAATAATGCCGGATATAATAATTCAAACGGAAGCGGAAATGTGTTTCTTGGTAATCAGGCGGGTTATAATGAAACAGGTTCAAACACGCTTTATATAGCCAACAGTAATATTAACCCACCTCTGATTTACGGAGATTTTTCTACAGGAAATGTAGGCTTAGGAACAATTTCTCCGGGTGCAAAACTTGATATAGCAGGGCATATAAAAATTACAGATGGCTCCCAAGGAGCAGGTAAAGTGTTAACTTCTGATGCTAATGGTTTAGCAACATGGGGTGTCTCTGCCTCCACTTATGCTGCTGGTACTGGACTAACCTTGTCAGGTAATACTTTTAACAGTGCCTGGACAGCTTCAGGTGCATCTATTTATAGTAATAACACAGGAAATGTTGGTATAGGAACCGCAGCTCCTTCAGCAAAACTTGAAGTATCAGGAAATGCGAGAGTTTCAAATTTAGCCGGCACTGGTACACGAATGGTGCAGGCCGACTTGAACGGGACTCTGCTTCCGCTGGCAGCTGGTACTGCCAACCAGGTTTTGCTTGGTACAGGTTTATGGGGAAGCGTACCAACAACTACAGCCTGGTCACTGCTTGGTAATTCAGGAACTACTGACGGCACAAACTTCATTGGCACTGCAGATAATAAACCTTTAAATATTCGTGTAAATAATCAAAAATCAGGAAGAATAGATCCCTTTTTCTACAACACTTCATGGGGTTATAAAGCGGGCAGTTCAAATATTAACGGAACGTATACCACCGCTAACGGAGCTTATTCTCTTCAAGCAAACACTACCGGCGACTTTGTTACAGCTGATGGAGCATATTCTCTTTCCGAAAACACAACCGGCGACCTTAATACAGCTGATGGAGCGTATGCGCTTTCAGACAATACAACCGGAGATATGAATACCGCAAACGGGGCTTATGCACTTTCAAATAATATTGCCGGAGCCAGGAATACCGCAAATGGGGCTTATGCGCTTTTTTCTAACACATCAGGTTTAGAGAATACCGCTGTAGGAGAGAATGCTCTCTACTACAGCACAACTGGAAACGGAAATTCAGCACTTGGTTTTTTTGCTCTTAATTTTAATACCACAGGAAAATACAATACAAGTAATGGATATAAAGCTCTATTTTCCAATACCACAGCTGACAGCAACAGCGCTTACGGCTCATTTGCGCTTTATTCAAACACCACCGGAAAATACAATACTGCCAATGGGGTAAATGCTCTTTATTCGAACACCAGCGCAGAACGAAATACTGCAACAGGCGGCAATGCTCTTTATTCTAATACCACAGGAGCAAAGAATACTGCTGACGGAATGAATGTGCTTTATTCTAATACATCAGGAGACGACAATACCGCTAATGGATATAATGCACTTTATTTTAATACTACAGGCTTCAGTAATACGGCAAATGGTTCAAATGCTCTATATTACAATACTACCGGCTCTTCCAATGTTGCGGACGGAACCTACGCGCTTTATCATAACACTTCAGGAACAGATAATACTTCTATTGGAGATTTTACGCTTCCATTAAACACTACAGGATCCTTTAATACTGCCAACGGATCGATGGCGCTTTCTTCTAACACAGCAGGAAGCGAAAATACTGCAATAGGAGTGAATGCTCTCTCCTCAAACACAACAGGGGGAGGAAACTCTGCCCATGGATTTTTAGCTCTTAGTTCCAATACTACCGGAAAATACAATACAAGCATCGGATATTCATCCCTTTATTCTAATACAACAGGTAATTATAACACAGCAACAGGAGATAGTGCGCTTTATTATAATACCATCGGAGAAAACAATACAGCCATTGGAAGGAAGGCGCTTTATTCCAATTCCATAGGATTCCAAAATACCGCAAATGGCGTGTATGCCCTATATTCCAACACTTCAGGCTCCAACAATACTGCCTATGGAATGCAGGCACTTTATACTAACTCTACAGGAAACCAAAATACTGCAGCCGGCGTTAAAGCCCTCTGCTTAAATACTACAGGAGCCAACAATACAGCCAATGGATATCAGGCCCTAAGTTCCAACACTACAGGTGCCGGCAATACAGCTACCGGGATGAGTTCTCTTTCCGCAAATACTACAGGAGGAAACAATACCGCAGATGGATATCAGGCACTTTTATCTAATTCCACAGGAACTATGAATACAGCAGCCGGCGTGAATGCCCTCAGGTTAAATACCACAGGAGCCAATAATACAGCCAATGGATACCAAGCTCTTAGCTCTAATACCACAGGATCCAGCAATACAGCGGCCGGTATGAGTTCCCTTTCCGCCAATACTACAGGAGGCAACAATACCGCAAATGGTTTTCAGGCCTTGGTTGCTAATACTTCAGGAAGTTTCAATACAGCCAATGGTATGACTTCACTTTTTTCCAACACTACAGGCTCAAGCAATACTGCCACTGGAATGCAGGCGCTTTATACAAATTCCACAGGAACGCTGAATACAGCAACTGGTGCGAATGCTCTTCGGTTCAATACCACCGGCGCCAACAATACAGCCGACGGATACCAAGCCCTAAGTGCTAATACAATCGGCGCAGGCAATACAGCCACAGGGATGAATTCACTTTTTACCAATACTTCAGGAGCCGGCAACAGCGCCTATGGGTACAGCGCACTCAGCTCCAATACTACTGGCTTCAACAATACAGCAGTTGGCAGCCAGGCTCTTAATTCCAATACATTAGGAATCCAGAATTCTGCTGAAGCATACAGGGCATTGTATTCTAACGTTACAGGCAGCAATAATGCCGCCAATGGATTTGAAGCTCTGTATTCTAACGTTTCCGGAAGCAGCAATACGGCCAATGGATTTGAAGCTCTTTATTCAAATACTACCGGTAATAATAATACCGCTTCAGGTGACAGTGCACTTTATACTAATACATTAGGTGCAAACAACACTGCCATGGGAACAGGGGCGCTTTATTCCAATGCTGCAGGCTCAAATGCCACAGCAATAGGAGTGAATGCAATGCAGTATACTTATTCAGGGCCATTCGCTTCATTTCTTAACTATAATGTAGCTGTTGGATTTGAAGCGCTCAGAGGATCTACAGCAGCAGCAGCTAATACCGGTACATATAATACTGCTGTTGGTTATCAAACCTTAAAGCTTAACTCTTCAGGAAATTACAATACCGCCAATGGATACGGGGCGCTTAATAACAACAATACCGGAAGCTATAATACCGCCATCGGAGGCGGAGCACTTGAAAAAAACACAGTAGGAATCTTTAATTCGTCCTTCGGTACCGGTGCTCTAAATGCCAATACTGCAGGACAATACAATACTGCGGCCGGGTCTGGCGCACTTTTTTTAAACACGCTCGGTTCTGAGAATACAGCAATCGGGGCAGGCGCACTTTATTCAAATATATCTGGTCTTTACAACACAGCTACAGGAAATGGAGCACTTTATAATAATACTACAGCAAACAACAATTCCGCTTATGGAGAGGATGCTCTTAAAAATAACAACATAGGTTACGGCAATACAGCAAACGGCGCAAATGCACTTTATAATAACACCACAGGCTATCAAAATACTGCCAGCGGAAAGGCTTCACTCGAAAATAACATTAGCGGCAATAACAATACTGCTTTAGGTTATTTCGCTTTCAATTCCGGAGCGGCATTTTCAAACTCAACAGCTTTAGGCTATGATGCCCAGATAACTGCAAGCAATACCATACAACTTGGCGATGCCAATATAACTGATGTGAAAACTTCAGGAACCGTTGCGGCAAATGGGTATACTACAGCTTTTAGAACACAAGCCGGTCCGGTGGCTTATTCATTAACAGCTGCCGATGATATAGTTGCGGCAACCGGTACTTTTACAATTACCTTACCAACTGCAATTGGAATTGCTGGGAGAAAATATACCATCAAAAATATTTCAACTGGAGTTGTTACCGTAAATCCTAATACTTTCGAAATGATTGATGGAGCTCCATTTAAACTTTTAACTTTACAATATCAATTTATCACAGTGGTAAGCGATGGGGCGAATTGGTTAATAGTGGCAAATAATTAAATTGTTAGATATTAAATATTAATGCCAATCAAGGATATAAAGTATTGTATGAATAGGTCATACAGAGCTGGCAGAAGTATGCGGGCAGACCTTCGCACACCCTTCGACAGGCTCAGGGTGACGGCACAAGCTTTGAAAATACCCTACCATTGATTCGCATTATTAGCATATTTGAAATTTTAAATTAGATATGAGTATTGAGCTGCCCGGCATTCTTCAAAACGGAGAACAAGACCCAAGTCTGACAACTCAATTCTCAAATCTAAAAATATTTTGAATTTTTCATTAGAAATTATAACTTTACAAAAAAAAACAATATGACGTCAATTTCAACTGCTTTTGAAGCACATCAATTAATGTGCGAAAAAAATACCTTAATTGCCTTTACTGGCCATTTTGATCATCTTTTAACAACATTACTATTAATCAATATAAAAAATAAATTAAGTTCGTTGGAGTCAACGACAGGTATTGATAGGAAAGTATATAGTGTATTGGTTGAAAGTATTGAAAATGTAAGCAAACATTCCCTTTCAGGAGATGAACAGCAAAATAATGCAATATTGCTTTTAAGTAAATCAGAAGATAGATATACTATTGTAACAGGAAATCACATAATTAATTCAGAAATTCCAGCTTTAAAAGCGAAGTTGGATAAAGTGTTAAATCATAATCCAACTGAGTTGAAACAAATGTACCGTGAACAAATATTATCCAAACGCAGCGATGAAAATAATGCAGGATTAGGCATTATTGATATTGCCATTAAATCCGGCAATATGATAAAATATGAATTTAAACCGCTTACAGAGCTTACTTCTTTTTATCTTTTACAAACAGAGATAACTATTCAATAATAATATTGACATTGAAGGAGCAGGATGATTTAAAGTTATCAACAAAAAAATTAAATAATTAAATAATGGATTCATTAATTATAGAGGCTACAGATGTTTCACCAGAAGTATTATTCAATTTAACTACTAATAATTTTATCATTTCAGGTAAATCACGTCCCGAAAATACCGGCAAATTTTATATTCCAATTATTGATTGGATTACTAAATTTGAAGAAAATCTTTCTGCTCAAAAACTTGAAATTGCAAATAACCCACCTATAGTTTTTCTATTTAAACTTGAATATTTTAATTCTGTTTCAGCGAAATACATTCTTGATATAATTTTAATGCTGAAAGATTTTGTTGTTAAAGGACACGAAATTAATATTGAATGGCATTATGCCGAATCCGATGATGATATGTTAGACACCGGAACGGAATTCTCGAATATGGTTAATTTGAAATTTGATTTTATTGCACATTAATGAACCCCCACAGAAGCCCCTCCCAAACTCTCCGAAAGGGAGGCGTTTCACCGCACAAGACCTGCTGCAACAGTTTTTTTGAGTGGGTTGGCAGCATTAGAATATTACCACGAAGTGGTTTTCGTTTTTTTTATTTTTTTTTATTTTTTCTGACTCAGCATACTTCCAATTCACAAACAAGTAAAGAACCTACTCCCATATTTGTTCTTCAAGGCACTGCGGTATTGAAAGGCAAACCAACTGAAGGTGTTTATCTCGAACTTACAAAAGATGATAAGCAAATAACCAAAATCGTTACTCAGAGAAATGGTATGTATTCATTTCAGTTGAATAAAAGCAATACTATTATTGAAAACGAATATATACTTAATATTGTAAAACAAAATACCGTTACCGGTGTTTTAAGGATAAATACCTATACTCCTAAAGAAGAATTCGATTATCTTCCATATATATTTAACCTTGATATAAATCTGGTAATCCCTTCTGTTTCTGATGGCGAGGAGAAGCACGATTATGGAAAAATTAAATGGGATTCAAAAAAACGCATTTTCGACTTTGACAAAAATTATGTCAAAACGATTATAAAAGATAAAAATATAATAAAAACAGATAGCATCAGAGAACTAACAGAAGTGACTGATAAAATTAAAAATCAACAAGAAGCCGTAAAGAAAAAAAACTATGAAGATTCTTTGCAAAAAGCAAATTCCCTGACAATCCAAAAATCAGCAGATCAAAGAAATACGCAATTGACTGCTGATTCGGTTGGAAAGAAAGAAGAAGAAAATGGTTCACTGACAAAAACAGTCAAGGTTATTTCCCCACCTAAAGATTTAGAAAAAGATGCTGTTCAGCCAAATGTAAAACTTGGGACTTTAAAACTCACAGAAAGTAAAGCTTTTGAAACTGATTTGCTGTCAAAAAAAAAGGAAGAAGACACTGTATTGAAGGCTAATGAATATGCAGTCAGGCAAGTTGATTTAAAAGAAAGAAATGACAGCGGCAAAGTTTTAAGTGCCATATCTAAAGTTGTTGAAAAAGCAGCTCTGAAAACATCCGAAATAAATCGTATTTCAAATATCAAAACTGATAACCGCAATGAAACAAGTTTACTAAAGAAGAAAACGGATGCCGCTGCAAAGCAAAAAAACCATGAACAGGAGAATAATCCAAATGATATTAAAGAAAAAAAGACTTCTGAAAAAGTTTCCGCTGAAATGAATATGAAGACTAGTCCATCGTTCGAAAGGACATTAGTTCAGGCAGGCAAACCTATTTCTGTCGAAAAGAATTCCTCACAATCATTGGATCAATTCGGAAATCCAGTTGCTTACAATGTATTAACTTTACAACATAAGGAAGATTTCAGCCTCACAGGAATACCAATGGGATTATTTAATACAAAAGGCTCTGCTGACGATATAAGTCAAAATTCTTTTGATGCAAAAAATATATTTGCTATCAATAGTGAAAGAAGCAAACTCTTTAATGCAAAAGAAAAATTTGAACGAACAAAAGCGGCCAACCTTACAAAAAAATATGAAACCAGCAATATTATGACCAGCTTATTGGATGTGGTTGCTGAATATGATAAAAAATGAATCGGCCTCCTATACTGATCTGAGTGCAGGAGGGAAATCCAAAAAAAATAATTTTATTATGAAAATAAATAATTTTATCAGGATTGCAATTTGTTTGCTGCTCTCCCTCCTCTTTGGAGATGGCAGGGAAGGAACTGCACTTGCTCAAACTCTTAACCTGGGTAAATTCGGCATTGAAGAAGGTTTGCCGCAATCCAGCATTTATACTATGCTGCAGGATAAAGATGGAAATGTGTGGGTGGGAACAATGAACGGTGTCAGCAAATACAATGGACTTAATTTTGAGAATTTCAATAAAAAAGACGGGCTGTCTGAAAACAGAGTTACATCTTCATGCCTCGACAAAAATGGCAATATATGGTTTGGTCATTGGTCAGGAGGAATAACAAAATACGATGCCTCCGCAAAAAAATTTTCGGAGATAATACCCGATAAGATTTCTATTTCAAAAACTGTTACCAGCATACTGTCTGACAAAAAAGGAAGAATTTGGTTCGGAACAGACGGACAAGGTCTGCTGAAATATGAAAATGGGAATTTCACTTCTCTAACAACAAAGGATGGACTTGCAAGTGATGCCATTAGTTCATTAATGGAAAATAATGATGGAACAATATGGATAGGCACTGCAAACGGCATCTCACTTTTGAAAACAAAGCTTTCTAATTTAGACATGTACTTTCCCAGCCAATCCATCACTTCATTGTTCTGCGACAGCAAAGGAAAAATATGGATAGGGACTTCTGACTATGGTGTAGTCCGCATTAATTCGTCCGACACCATTATGAAGGTTTACAATACAAGCCACGGACTTTCAAGTAATCACGTTACACTTATTTTTGAATCAGAGAATGGAACTATTTTCATCGGGACTTATGACGGCGGCGTTTCAAAATATCTGCCCAAGCTGGAGGCGAACAAATACAAAGGTTCAGTATTTCAAACTATATCCACACAGCACGGCCTAAGCAATAATCGTGTTCTTTCTATGATACAGGATCGGGAGAAAAACATCTGGATAGGAACCTTTTTAAATCTGAATCAATATTTTGATGAACAGTTTGAAATTTACGGCGAGAACGAAGGATTGCAGAACAGCCTGGTGTGGTCAATAATAGAAGGGGCTAACGATGATTTTTGGATTGGTACTGAAGGCGGACTTATTCAATTTATACCACAGCCTATCTCCGCCATCCCGAAAACAGGGATGCTAAGCTCATCCGCCTCTGCAATAATGCCATCAGGTCTGGAGAAAGGGTTTAGAGGAGAGGCATCATATCGTTTCATACGGCATACTGGTAAAGAAGGGCAAATACTCAATACCAGTGCTCTTTACAAAGATATAAAAGGCTGTATTTGGTATACAGATTTTGGCAAGGGAGTTTCGCGGCTTAATCCGGCTACAGGTGCTGTCAAACACTTTACAACCGAAAGCAGATTGCCTGTGAATGATATTTACTGCATAAATGGAGATAAAGATGGAAATATTTGGATAGGAACCAACAAAGGCGGTTTGCTGAAATTTGATATCTATAAAGAAACTTTTGAAATATTTACAACCGACAATGGAATAGGCAGCAACCAGGTTTATACGATTTTCCGCGACAGCAAAAACAGAATGTGGTTTGGTTCATTATCAGGCGACCTTACGATGTATGACAGCAATGATTCCCTCTCGAAAGGAAGCGGGCCAAAAGGAATAGCTTTTAAAACATTTTCTGCAAAAGAAGGTTATCCAAGCAAATTTACTCTCTGCATCACCGAAGATGCCACAGGCACATTATGGTTTGGAACTTATGACCTTGGCATATTCAAATACGATCTTTTGGCTCTGCTGGAAAAAGGCGGTAATTTATTTAAGAATTATTCTACAAAAGACGGCCTGGGTTCAAACACACCTTTTCTGCTTGTTTGCGACCACAAGAACAATCTATGGATTGGATCAGGTTTAGGCATTGACAAATTCAACCTGAGAGATGAAACATTCAAGCATTATGCAAAAGAAGACGGCTTTCTTGGTGTGGAATTAAATCCAAATGCTTCATGCATGGATAAAACCGGCAACCTTTGGTTTGGTACTATTATCGGATTAGTAAAGTATAACAGCAAACTTGAAAAAAACAACCTGATAGAACCAGTTACATCGATTAAGAATCCGAGAATATTTTTTGAGAATGCAGAAATCCCTGCTGACCATATTTTTTCCTGGACTCAAAACCACTTTACGTTTGACTTTGTAGGTACCAGTTTAACAAACCCGAAACGTGTAAAATACCGCTATATGCTTGAAGGGCTGGATAAAGACTGGTCGCCTGTAGTAAAAGAGAACTCTATCACATATCCTAATCTGCAATCGGGCAGCTATACTTTTAAAGTGCGTTCATGCAACAATGATGGGGTTTGGAATATTGAGCCAGTAACATTTCATTTTATTATTAATCCTCCGTTCTGGAAAACAACATGGTTTTATATTATTTTAATAGTTGTTGTTTTTTCAGGCATTATTTTCTTCATCAAGTTAAGAGAAAAAGTGCTTAGGAAAGAAAATATTATCCTTGAACAAAAAGTTACCGAACGCACCGAAGTTATTAAAAATCAAAATATAGAAATCCTTCAAATGAAGGACGCAGTAGAAAAAAAGAACATCGCAATTACCGACAGTATAGAATATGCCTCAACTATTCAACAAGCAATCTTGCCCACTGAAGCTGAGATTAATGAACATTTCAAAAATAATTTTATATTATATAAGCCTAAGGATATTGTAAGCGGGGATTTCTATTGGATACACGAAGAAACCGGCAGAGTGCTTATTGCGGCAGCCGACTGTACAGGTCATGGGGTATCTGGGGCTTTTGTTTCCCTTATGGGACACAATCTTTTGAATGAGACAATTCATGAAAATCAAAACTTTAAACCTTCTGAAATTTTATACGAGCTGAATAACAAAATTTTAAATACTCTAAAACAAAAAAGCACAAAAACATCAGCTAAATACGGTATGGATATAGCACTTATTTCTGTGGATAAAAAAATGAGCAGTCTGGAATATGCCGGAGCTCACAATCCTTTACTTATTTTCAGGGGAAAGGAATGCATCCAGATAAAAGCAAATCAACGTTCTATCGGCAGTTATAAAAAAGAAGGCGACCTTGGTTTTACAAATCATTCTTTCCAACTTATGAAAGGAGATATGATGTATATGTTCTCAGACGGTTATGTAGACCAGATAGGCGGACCGGAAAACAAAAAAATATTCTCACAGCCTTTTCGCGACTTGCTCCAATCTGTCTGCCAGCTTGAATTGCCGGAACAAAGAAAAATTCTTGATGAAAATATTATCAAATGGCAAGGAATGCAGAATCAAACAGATGATATTTTAATAGTAGGCATTCGGGTGTGATGCAGATAATTGAAGACCGAATATGAGAAGAAGATTATTATTGGTGAAGTGATCCCAAACCGCTCTATTAAGGATTTGGGATATCTTAAATTTTAAACATTTTCATTAATAAAACTAGATACTTAGCAAAAGTATCAGGATGACAGAAGGCCTAAAGTTTCAGTTTACAGATACTTTTTAAACCCTCTTTAGGATGATATTTCAATTGGTATAATACATAATTTATGCAGCCTTAGGTTGATAAATAATAAGATAAAATGAATTTTAAAATAATACTTACAAATGTTTGGAATAAAATACGTTTGTATCTAAGTTTGCTGCTTTTTGTTTTTTATCTGATCATTGGCATATTATTTTTGTTCACTGAAACTTGGGGTGAGATTATACCTAAAGGAAGAGGAATAATTGGACTTGTGCTTGTTTTATTTGGCATTTTAAGGTTTTTAGTAGCCTACCGTCGATACACGAATAAACATAAGCACATAAAATCACAATCCTCAATAAAGAAAAATAAAAAAAAGGAGGAACAAAAAAATGCTAAAGCTGAAATTGAATAAACATC
>CAISYK010000756.1 GCA_903889605.1 uncultured Bacteroidota bacterium | reverse complement strand
TGCCATGCATGTTTCATTGTCTTTGAAATGTTTACCAAAGTCAATTGCGTTTACTCCTTTGAATAGATTTATCATGACGCAAATATAGCGTTTTGTGCCTTATGTATATAAACCTATTAATTTAAAATATTCAAGCCCTTCAACAGCATTTGGAAATGTTTTAATGTTGGGGACAATATTCAAATTTTCGATAATACTTTTACTTATAAAAGTGTCAATTTCACTATCATCTATGATTATTACAGTTTTAATTTTATCCATATCTAAATATTTTTAAAGATTTTCAATAGTGATTAAAATTATTTACGCAGCATATATTACAAATCAATGTCGTTTTTTAAAAATTTATTTCAAGAACGGTACCCTATCACATGGTTCTCGACTCCGCTCTAACTGTACAGATCGAAATGAAATTTTGTGTGTTGTCATGCTGAGCCTGTCGAAACATGCGGGCAGGCTTACGCACACTCTTCGACAAGCTCAGAGTGACAGCCGCACTTCGACATTTTGATCCTTCGCCTGGCTTGCTCGCTTGTCATTTCGCGCGGAGTCGAGAAAGCGGGAAGGCATTTTTTTAAAAAACGACATTATATTACAAATAGTAATTTTCTTTATAATCTTCGCTGACTTTACATTTCCAAAAAGGAAAGAAATCTGCTTTTGCTTTTTTGTTTTCCCATTGTAAAGCTTGTAAATTGCGCAGTTCATAAGTTCCGCCCTGGCTGATTGGTTTTATAAGATCAATTTCCCATCCCATAGAAAGAGCGCTGAACCCTTTTAAATAAAGTCCGTTTTTTATCATGGCTCCGCAATTATCTAAACGGTAAATTTTTGAATCCATATTTTCAATGACTGAAGCCCTTTCCCATACTTTTTGTATTTGATCTTCGCAAAAATATGTGAAATGAGAAGTTTTGACACTTTCATTTTTTTTTCGATTTAGGATTAAAAAATCATTTACGCTTTTTGCTCTGTTACCGATCCTTAATACGGCGTGAATAAGATCCTCTTCGCTGCATTTAAGTTCTGCACTCCAGTTTGCCAAACTCTTTTTGTCTGCAAAATCAATTCTTAAATCTTTGTACATAAAAACGGTGTTTAGTTTATACTATGGCAAATTTATTACAAGCCGATTTCATATTTTTACGTGTAAATACCCTATTTTGCCTATCCGTATAAATACGGAAAAAGGTAGGTATTTATACGGAGTCCAAAACTTTTTATTTCAGCTAAATGGCTTACTGTTAGGTAGTTAACTTTTTCAGCAATTTGATTTCTTAAAAACATTAATTTTTTAATAAATATCTTTGCCGTAATTAATATTTACTAAAAACAATAAATTATGAGTTTTACAGGAAGAGAAGATCATTCAATCACTTTAGCAACAGCTGGGGATTGGACACGCAATTACCGGACAGCTAATTCTGGTGCAACAAAAGGACATTTTTTTGGAAGAGATGCTATCGAAAGCATTCTTGCCCAAGAAGGCTGTGTTGGAATACGTATTTATTATGCGCTTGACGGTTCAGGAGTAAAGCAACTGATCATTAATGGTGCGCTAGCCAATGAAAATGATTTGTATAATGGCGTACTTGCGGAAAGAAGTATAACATGCCCAACACATTGCGGAGCCAATAACCCTTTAAATACAACTACCTAATAAAATAGTCCTTTATTTTTACTATTTTTAAAGACGGATTAAAATCCGTCTTTTTTTTATATTTTATGGAAATTTACTCTTTAATTTCATATACAGCGATACTGTTAGGGGCAATCACTTTTATTGCAGGATTGTTGTGCATTAAATCTGTAAAAGGATATTTAGTTCCAATATTTATTTTAGCATCTGTTTCATTAGTTACAGATGTTTTATGTTTAATTTTATCTAGTAATAATATCAATATCATTTTTATATATCGTGGTTATACCATAGTCGAATTTATAGTGCTCAGTTTTTTTTACAATTTTTTTTTCAGAAAATATTTTAGATCAAATTATTTTCTTTTACCAATTCCTTTGTTTTTAATAATTGCATTTGTCGATTATAAAAAAAACGGAATAATGAATATGGATAATTTTGCCACATCGACAGAATCAATTATTTTATCACTATATGCATTGGGTTCATTTTTATTTGTAATGCGTAAATTAATATTTAATAACCTTTTGTCAGAGCCTTTCTTTTGGATAAACTCAGGAGTATTATTTTATTTTTCAGGAAATTTATTAGTTTATGTTTTTAGTAATTACCTTGTTTCTTCAGGCCTATACAATGATAGTCACATTTGGTCTATAACCCCGATCTTAAGTATTTTCTTTAACATTTTATTAAGTATAGGATTTTGGAAAACAAGGGCCATATAGATGTATTTTCACTAGTTGCAATAGGAACAATGGGGATATTAATCCTTGTTGCTTTTATTGTGCTTTTTGTTTTGTTATATCAGAAAAAAATGATGGCAAACAGGGCAGTGATAAATGAAAATGAAAGCATACACCAGCGTAAATTGCTTGATGCATCCATAGAAGTGGCTGAACAGGAAAGAAAAAAGATTGCCGCTAATATTCATGATGATGTCGGGATGATGTTAAATGTATTAAAATTGAACCTTACCAAAATTCAGAGAAACCGAAGCGATGAAAAACTTATAGATACTTTGTTAATTAATAGTAATATTTTGATTGTTGATACTATAGCCGCAATCCGCGTTATTTCTAACGACATTATGCCGCCTGCATTAGTGAAATTGGGGTTTTTGAAAGGAATTGCTGAATTGTGCCGGCAGGTTGAATCAGCAGGGATAATTGATATTTATCTGGAACTCAAAGTTGACAGCATAAAGCTCGAGAAAAAAAATGAAATACAATTATACCGCTTGGTTAAGGAACTTATTAATAATATTATTAAACATGCCTCAGCAACATCAGTTGAATTAGCTATTAATGCATCTGCTGAATTTATGACAATTACAATTTCACATAATGGAAAAGGGCTGACAACCGAAATGATGACTCAGTTGGCTGAATCAAGTGATGGGATAGGCTTAAAAAATGTTTTAAGCAGGGCTCAGCTTACTAATTCTGTTATTCAATATATTATCCTTGGTGAAAAAGAAGCTAAAATAATAATTGAAACACCATTAATTGTATGATCTTAAAAAAAACAATTTCAGTTGTAGATGATCAGCATCTTTTCAGGCAGGGGCTTATTTCTTTGCTGAAAGAATATGACGACCTGGAAGTAATATCAGAGGCTTCGAATGGGA
>CAISYK010000755.1 GCA_903889605.1 uncultured Bacteroidota bacterium | reverse complement strand
CTTCAAAAGAAACTTGAACATGACTCTGAGCACCAAGATTATAGATTTCGTCAGGTTGAACCTTTTCAACCAAGCGGTTAATATTACTTGAATCAGTGAGGTCACCGTAGTGCAAAAAAAAGCGGCTGTTGAATAAATCCTTGTTTTTAAATAAATGGTCGATGCGAAAAGTATTAAAAGAACTTGACCGACGAATAATACCATGAACAACATAGCCTTTCTCAATCAGAAGTTCAGTAAGGTAGGAACCATCCTGACCAGTGATACCGGAGATGAGAGCTGTTTTAGATCCTTTCATACTGGTTATAATTTTGTAGTAATCTGAATTTAGTTTATTATGCAACTCTTAATTACTTCAATATCGCTATTAGATAGTTCAGGATAATTTCCACAATAAAAACTATTGTCATGTAAAAAATCTGTATTGGGCAGCGGGTATTTTTTTTTAATATATTTGCTGTAAAAAGGCTGTCTTTGAATATTACCGGAGATCAAAGGTCTTATCTCTATACCAGCTCCTGAAAATTGATTAAGATATTTTGTCCTTAACTCTGGTGTTTTACATACAATGGGAATTGCAAAGGTTGATAATATTTTAATATGATTGTGCCTCAAAAAAATTAAATCAATATTGTTTTTAATAAAAGGTTCTATGATTAAGTAATTAGTTTCTCTTTTATTAATAGTTTCCTCCAAGAATTGAAGTTGAAATAACCCTAAGAAACCAGTAATTTCAGTTGGACGAAAATTAAATCCAAGATCATAGAATATATATTTAGCATCAAATTCATTTGTTATATTATATGTTTTTCTCCATTTAGATTGCTGGATGGCTGTAAGATTTCGATCCCAGCCATTTGCCCTAACTATTCTTAACATTTCTGCCAACTCTTCGTCATCTGTACAAATCATACCTCCTTCAATAGTTGAAATATGATGAGCAACAAAAAAGGAGAAACTTGCAGCAATACCGAAATTACCTGTTTTTATTCCTGTTTGAGTGATTGTACCTAGAGATTCACAATTATCTTCAAATAAGAGAATGTTATGATTCTTGCATGTTTCAATAATTTTTTCTATATCACCAACAAATCCTAATGCATTAGTTAAAAAAAGTGCAGATAAATTTTCTTCTTTAATTCTATCTTCAAGGTTAGATGACATTATGTTTAACGTTTCTACTTCACAGTCAATAGGCACAGGTATTAATCCCATCTGGATTATAGGCATTGTATTTGTCGCCCACGTTAATGCTGAAAAACCGACTTTATCTCCATTTTTTAGTTTTCCTATATTCTTTAATGATTGGATCATTGCTAAATTTGCGCTTCCACCACTATTAAATAGAATTCCTTCCTTTCTTCCTTGTTTCATGGAAAATTGAACCTCAAAATCAAAACAATTTATATCCATGCTTAATCGATTAGAAGATAAAATAAAGTTTGCTAATGCTTTTTTGGTTTCTTGTTCATATATAAAAGCATTCTTCATAAGAGGTATCATAATAATTTGGTTTTAAGAGTCATCGCAAGAATGAGTACTTGGGATTGAATATGAGCAATATAACGAAATAAATTAGTACATGACAAATTTTTACTATTAGAATGCTAACGCTTAATATTAATACCTTTGTTTATAACAATTCTAGATAAATATAATTAAGATCTAGATAATTAATATCTTAGACTAGTTTCTAATCAAAAAATCTAAGAGATATGAAAACCAAAGCCTCAATCAGAAGCAATGACTTATATTGAATGAATACTGGTTGTAAAAAATTATGCCTGAATTAATTGAAATTTGTCGGTCATTAAAGTTTGTAATTCTGTCCTGAACTTTTCAATATTTCTGAAAAAAGTCAGGCAGTATTTTCTGAAGACAGCAAATTCTGCATAATATGTGTTGTAAAGTATTTTCTTTTTAAAAATCTTCCATAATCGTTCAATAACATTGAGATTTGGGCTATATGAAGGCAAAAACAACATACGGATTCTCTTGTTTATTTTCACAAATTTTTGGATG
>CAISYK010000754.1 GCA_903889605.1 uncultured Bacteroidota bacterium | reverse complement strand
GAATTAGAGAAAATTTAAAAGCCGCTTATGGGAGTAATTCTATTGGGTCAAAAATTTTTAAAAAGAAACTATACAATCGTTATACTGAAAAAGGAGAGCGAAACTTCATTTCCTATGCTGAAAGGGCATATGAGTATATGGAATCAAAAACAATATACAAGCAAACTAAAAACAGTATTTTAAAAGTAAAGAAAAAATTAGCTAAAAAGAATGATACATTCAAGGCTAAAAGACCTAAGGCTATGAAATAGTTACATCAATAATTTTCATTCAGTATCCTGATTCTCCCATTCTCTTACAGTTTTTCTATCCATTTCACAAAAAACAATAGGAATAAATTTACATGTAAAAACTATATTTTAATTGCATCTCGTCATCAGTTTCAAGATACTTTAAAATTTCCCCGACATTTCTAGCACACTCGATTGTAATTGGGTATTTTCTGTCAAACTGTGTGTTGTTCCAATTCATCTTGGTCAGGGCCAAAATTTCTTCACAAATTAAATTTGGTGATTCATCATACCTGGCTAATTTAATTTCAAGTGGACTGGGAATATATTTCCCTGGATACGTTTCATAGAAGGGTACAGACCCTCTTGTATACAAGATATGATGATTGTCAGCCAAAGTAAATTGAGTTCCTCTCATTGGAGGATAACCTCCTTCTCGATAAAGCCTTATGTCAGATTGTTGAATTGAAACTAAATCAAGTTGATGGATGTGCAATTCCTTTGCGGCTTGTTGGAATCCATAAATTTCGTCCTCACTAAAATTAGAGGTCTTGTGCAATACAAGCCGCTTGGGAAATATTTTTACTGCTTGGTAATATTCTTTTAACGAAAGAGAAAGTAAATTAAATGCTTGTTCCTCAGATAAATGTGGTGTCCTGTCATTTTTTTTAAGAGTAATTTCTTCTCCGCGAAGAATTACGCCTTTCCCAAGTTCATTGAAAATTTGTGCGATGCTTGTTTGGGTTGTTTTTTTATCTCGACTTTTGAAAAAACTAATTCCAGCATAACAAGTTGTTTCCGCACTGTCTTTCCGTATCAACGCCCAAGGTGTTCCAGATGCTTTGTAATACAATGCGGTAAAAAAATTCCACGCAATAGTGGCGGCATCCTGCATTTCTGCAGTTGGTTTAACTATTCTATCCCTGACTATTTGAATTGGAACATTAAATTGCATTGCCTTTGCTTTCAAATATCTTCTGAAGTTTTGTTCTTTTTCAGAAATTTCTTCTGCATCAAAATCCTTTTCCTTGATTTGACTTTCCTCTTCCTCGTCTTCAGACTCTTTTTTTTCTTGAATATATGTAATAAAGTTTTCACTCAATACACATAAAATCACATCAGGTTTTTTGTTCTTTGAAAGAAACTTTATCTCACCAAGAATAAGCTCTGCAATGTCTTTTATCCTATCTTCTAGATTATCCGTCTTTTTAATTATGTCATCAAATTCAGAATTGTTTAATCGCCTCAAATAGGTTTCGTCATAAACAATCTCACTTTTAAAACCAACCTCTTTGTTGAAACCGCAAAAGTTTAAAAACAAATTTGGATGAGGGTTTTTGCTCTCTTTTCCATCAATATGTATTTTACAAGATTCAATCCACTCAAGGACTTTATCAATGCTTTCGCCTTTGCCAATAATTCCTATAGTAATCTTTTCAGGTCTTACCTGAGAAATATCAAATGGACTATAACTAAAAATGCCTGATTTAGGACAAATATGTTGGTTATATCCGAATTGTAATGATGGTTCTTCTATGTATCTAAGTTTCATTAATTAAAAAGTGTATTGTCAAAAAGTTCTGTATCCTCTTTCATATCAACTAAAGGAGCGTCAATTGGCACTGCAATTGTTTTTACTGGTCTCCACGTTTTTTCTTCCAGGCGTGGTGAAAGGTTTAATGAAATATGAGAGCTGATTTTTAAATATGGATAATCGACAGTGAATAAATCTACGTGGGAAAAATAGTAACCAAAAAATCGGAAGTAATTAAATACAGCATTATTATTTTCTAATCTTTTAAGTCCCGACATATAAGCGGATTCAAATCTGCTTTGATGGTATCCACCAGGATTTGTGAAACTCCAGGTCGGATTCAAAACTAAGAACCAATCGTCTAAAATGTTTAGGAAAGAACTTCTGAAAGCAAGGCTTCTGAAACATATAATATGTTGTTCCTTTTTATTAATCATTTCAAAAATCACTGTTTTTGTAGATTCCTTTTTTCCTTTCCATCTGATTTGTTTCTGACGAGGAGCTATTTGATAATTAGCGAATCTGAAAATTTCACTTTTACCAAACCACTCAATCTCCTTTATCTTACAAAATTCAGAAAGTGTATTCCGAAGCAAGTGTTTAAAAACTCTTTTGTTGTCTTCTCCTCCTTCATAAAATTCCTTGCTCTCAATAGATGTTATTGTGCCTTTGTCAATAATTCTGCTAATTGGCTCTTTGTCATCATATAAATTCTTGAAGCTATAAATACAATTTTCATGAATCATCCAGTCAAGAGCTTTACAACTAATTTTTTTTAACGCTTTATTTACCAGTTTTGCTTTCTTCATTTTTTTAATTGGTTTTTTTCCAATCGAAACTAACCAGTCATTCGTCTCTGATAAAATTTTCTCTTCATCAATATTTAATTCAGCAATATAAAAAGTATCAGGAAAAGCTATTTTTAATAAGTTTGGTGATAGATTTTCTGGTTCATTATTTAAGTAACCACCTACATATTCTTTTTTACGCAAATCAATTTGAATATCTGAAAATTCATGTTCATAGAGTCTTGCAAGAGTTTGAAGTTTTGGAGTTGAACTAATGCTATTAATTTTTTGAAGCAAAATATCCTTATCTATCACATGCTCCTTTGTAGAGAAAACGAAACTGTCCTTAAGCAATTTATTTAGTTTACCATCTTTGTATTTTTCTTTCTTATGAGTTATGATGTAGAAATAAAGAACATCAAAAGTTTTATGTAGTTCGTAACGGAAAAATTTCTCAATAGTATCTTCAATTTTTGAAATTTCATTTGTCGCAGTCACTTGAAATGCTACTCTGTTTTTGAAATCTGCTAAATCAATAGCAGGAAAGTTTTTCTTTTGGGTTGTGTTTAAATTTTCAAGATTTAAACCAAAGGCTTCATTTAAAACGGGAATAATAAAACTTTCAGCATGTATGTTTATATGATACTGATTTGTGGCATTAAAACCTTCTACTTCCAAAACAAATCTAGCAGCATAAGTGTTGATTTTATTTAAATAGTATATTCTGTTCATTTATTTTAAAATAATTTTCCATTGCAATATGTACTACCTGTTGTGAAATTCATAAAACAAAGATACACCAGTATAAACCCTGAAAATACAAATGTTAATAAGATGTGAAATACAAAAACACCAAGATATTCAGCCAGTGCTTTTACAATAAAATTGTTGGCCATTTTTCAATTTTAAACGTCAAAAACTAATAGTAAACCTTTAGTCCTTAATACCTGTGTGCCGATTGGTATTTATTCTCTTTATTAATGGCTCAGAAATAAATTATTTCGGTACATTTGATACATTCTGAAAAGAAACCACTGATTAAGAATTATAACCTTTTTGGGTAAGTACCTATCTCGCAAAAAAAGGTCTAAAAAAAACTTTAAAACGAATTTACCAATTAGATAAAAAATGTAGTAATGAATTTAACTATTGGACAACGAATATCTACAAGGGGCGAAGATTTTATAATTACTGGAACAAATACTAATCATGATGGGACTGCCCTGATTGATGCCGAAGGAATAAGTGAGCTTGTAAAAGGAAAACGTTTTTCTTTCGATTCAAGACTGGATAAAGATATTAGACCAATCGACCCTAATCATACCATCCTTGTTCCTGATACTGATAGCGGTTACAGAAAGACAAAACTCTTTTTAGAAACTCAAATTCGTAACTCAGCTATTTTTTCTGAAAAAATTACTGTTGCAAATAAGACTGCTATTAATGCTGCGGATTATCAGTTAACACCTACTCTAAAGGCTCTTCAATTACCAAGACCTCGCTTATTGATTGCTGATGGTGTTGGGCTCGGTAAAACAATTGAAGTTGGGATTTTCCTTGCTGAAATGATTAAGAGAGGTAAAGGCAAACGTATCATGGTGCTTGCTCCCAAATCAATTTTAGCACAATTTCAGCAAGAGCTTTGGAACCGTTTCGCTATTCCTCTGGTGAGGTTGGATTCTGAGGGGATTGCTAAAATCAAATCGCAACTACCAGCAAACAAAAATCCTTTCGAGTATTACGATAAAACAATTATCTCAATTGATACACTTAAGAAAAATGCTAAGTTCAGACATTACCTGGAGAAATCAAGATGGGATGTAATTGTAATTGATGAGTGCCACACTGTAGCGAACGATAAAAGTCAGAAAGGTGATTTAGCGCAATTCATAGCTAAAAAATGCGAGTCATTAATTCTTACGTCTGCAACCCCTCATAATGGTAAGAAAGAAAATTTCGCCAATCTCATTAATATGATTGAGCCCACCGCTATTCCTAAAAGCGGTGATTATGATAAAAGCCATGTTGAGCCTTATTATGTTCGCAGATTTAAAAATGACATTGTTGATGCTTCAGTGCGAGCCAACTTCTCTGAAAGGGAAATTGTAAGAGTTTCAGCTCCATTAAGTGCCGATGAAATAGATTTCCTTCAATATCAGCAAGAATTGAAATTCAAAGCAATCGAAGCATTTAATGGGGGTAAACCAAAAGATGATTTTCTTTTTTCAATTGGAATTTTCAAAGCGTTTATGTCTTCGCCATTGGCTGCCTTGGAAAGCATCAAGCGAAGAATTGAAAAAGTAAAGGCAAAAAATACTGCTGATAATATATTTGAAGAGAATCTGGAGATACTGGGTTCACTGAAAGTAAAATTGGAAAGAATAATCAATTCAAAATCCGATACTAAATATTCCAAGCTCAAGAAAACATTACTGGACCTTGGATGGTCTGGAAAAAAACAGGATGACCGCTATGTGATTTTTGCAGAAAGAATAAATACGCTCGAATACTTGAGAGAAAATCTGAAAAATGATTTCAAAATACCAGACGATGCTATACAATATTTTCACGGAGGGTTAAGTGATAGTGAACAGCAAGAAATAATTGAAGGTTTTGGTAAGCAAGACAGTCCAGTAAAAATACTCCTTAGCTCCGATGCGGGTTCGCAGGGAGTTAACCTTCATTACTATTGCAACAGGATGTTCAATTATGATATTCCCTGGTCCTTAATCACACTTGAACAACGTAATGGACGTATTGACCGCTACGGACAAAAGAAAACTCCTTACATACATTATTTGATTGCTGAATCAAATGTGGAAGGCCTGAAAACTGATTTGCATATTGTTGAACGACTTACTCAAAAAGAAGAAGTGGTTTATAGAACCTTAGGTGATGCAGGTTCTGTTATGAAGCTTTATGATTCTGCCAAGGAAGAACAATTGGTTGAGCAAGCAATTTTAAAACAAAACGATAACTTTCTTGAAACAAGCTCCAGTGAGGTTAATGATTTTGATTTCTCTACTTTATTTTCTGAACAGAACGACAAAACTGAAGTTCTAATTACTGATGAACCATTTGAAAAACCAGTTTCTATTTATTCAAACGATGCAAACTTTTATAAAGAGTTATTTGGGTCAATCTCATATCGTGGGGAATAATTATCTTTCGGGTACAATAAAAAGCACTCAAAATGGATTACAAAGAATTAATAAAACACATATTACCTAAAGATTTATTAGAATATTTTGAGGT
>CAISYK010000753.1 GCA_903889605.1 uncultured Bacteroidota bacterium | reverse complement strand
ATAGTTGCCACCGCAAGTGCCAATCTGCACGCTGAATGAAGGTGAAGTTGCCCGGGGGAGAACGGTGGATGCAACATCATCGAAATAGTTGCTGTACATGTTCATAACAGATCCGACACCCGGAGCTAATGTAGTACACGTAGAAGAGTTATTTATCGTTCCTACCGTAACATTTAGTACCTCTTCATCTGCGTTAGAAGTAGCTGAGGATAAACAATAGCAATTGGAAAATGGATTCATGGTAACATGAACTGGTGTAGAGATGCCTGTGTTGCCTGAACATGTAACCTGGCAACGGTAATAAGTAGCTGTTGTTTGTGTAGTGCTATAGGAAGGAGCTGAGCTACCAACAGATGCCCAGGGGTCTGAGCCGGTGAAAGATGTCTGCCACACGTAAGAAACGCCTGAACCTGGAGTAGAATTTTGCAATGATAAAGTAAAGCTTGCACTTGGGCAAACCGGATTGGCAGAAGAGATTGTATTGCCGGGTGCGGGAGTACCGGAGCAGTTACTGCCACCAGTATAATTAAATCTGATATCAGGTCTGTAAGTAGTACTGGCTAATGAAGTTGAAGCACAATTGCTCGAACCATCCGTACGAACATAAGTTATCATACCACTTGTCATGGCAGTATAACGCAATCCTCCGTAAGGAGAAGTAAAAGGATTTGAGCCTGTGCAAGTATTTACTACAATGTTGGATGTACCGTTCCATGTAAAAGTAAAATCAAACGGAATCATGTCAAAGCTTCCTAAAGCCTGTACAACCGGAACATAAGTAAAAGCGGTTTTAACAGGTGATAGCGTAGTAATGTAAGGCTGGGCAATGGCTTGGGGAGTAAGTCCCATTGAAATGGTATAATTAGCCAGAGAAGCTGCCGACTCAGTGATGGAAAAACCAAGTGCAGAGATAACAGCACCCGCAGGCATTCCTGCTGCTGATAATTCAGCGGCGGTGTAAATAATCTGATAATGCTCGTAATTGTAATACCTTTCAACCGGGTCATAAGTTGAACCATTTGTATTTAACGCGCTGCTTCCAATAATTATGTATTGCCCCCACGAGCTTCCTGCCCATAGAAAAAGCGCCATCAAAATAAGTAGTAATTTTTTCATAATCGTTTTTTTTAGGTTAACATAAATGAATTGTCTAGGTTTATTGTCAGGGGAAAGTATATGATTGATTCTTCTGGAGGAAGAAGGAAGAAAAGGAAAGAATGTTTTTACTACGTGATAACCCATTAGACGCACAGTGGCTGATAATCAAACGTACAAACAGAATTAAACATTCACTAAAAAGAAACATTTGAAAATAACATCCCGATTAATTAGCTATTTGGGCTGTTTTTTCAAACCTGCCGGTGCACTCTTTGCGTTTCCGGGCAGGTGAAAACAATACACCTAAAAATATTTACTGACCTTCACCGAAAAAGAAGCATTTTACAATAATTTGTGTTTTTAGTTTGTGTAGCAACTAAATTTCGATTTTCAAATGTAATACATTTTCGCACAAATGTGCGATTTTTTTTAAATATATTTT
>CAISYK010000752.1 GCA_903889605.1 uncultured Bacteroidota bacterium | reverse complement strand
TTTATAGGTTATGTAATTCTGCAATAAATAATAAAATCAAAAAAAGCAATAGTGTAAATATTGATGATGAAAAAAGCTGTATTGGGCTATTAGAAAAGGTATTAAAAATCAGTCCATATTATAAACCAAAATTAATAACAGTAAAGGATCCTTCTGGGGTAAGATACATCGGGTATCATTATGCTAAATCTGAAGGAATGCTTTACTTGCTTGGGAATTTTAGGATTAATGTCGACAATATGCCGATTAATGTAAAAAAAAGTCTGAAAGATATACTTAAAAAGCATGAAGAAGTGATTGATAACACAACGTTGCTTGAAATATTAAAAGCGATAAGAAAAGCGGGTGGTGGTGATGGCAATAATAATCTTTATCAGTATGTATCAGTTGAGAACTTTATTATAAAAATAAATATTGACAATGAGCGGGAATCGACAAGTGATTATTTTATGAAATGGGATAATGCTGATAAGGTTGAAATAAAGGAGGAGGAAAAAGGAGAAATATCCAATGCTAGGTTGATTAAGATCCTGAGTCATGAATAAAAAGCAGTAGCCATCTTGAAGATGGCTACTGCATCAAATCGCTCCGACGCGGGATTTTATCCGGCGTATCATAGGAAGCTATCAGCGCGTACGCTGGTTGCGCAACGCTAAAAATTTAGCAAATTTTATTGTCAATAACAAGAAAATCTTTAAACATAAAACTTGTACAATGAGATATAAGATTTTTGAGGCGAAGATTAAAGTTTTTGATATTCACATCACAACAAGATCTGTACTATCCACAGATGTGCTAAACGAGGAATATGCGTTTTTATCAACCGAAGCTGAATACCAAAAGAAATATATAGATGGAATTGCCTTACAGACTGAGAGATTTTATGTGAAGCCATTAGATCGGAGAACATTTTTAAAGAACTTTTTTTGGAGATATTATAAAGATACACTACTCGATGAGGGCGATGTGAATTATTGGTATCTACAGATGCCATTTGTTATGACCTTGAAGGATGGCGATATCAGAATAGACTCCTTTGCTCCTGATGTTGATATGAAGGTTGATATTCTGGTGTATCTTACAGCAATTGGCTGGATGACGGTTATAAATATAGGATTTAAAGGGGATATTGATCTTGAGGATAAGTTTATTGAAATGGTTCGGAGCATACTGGATAAAGACATGAGTATATATATCTATAAATCGCAAAGAATAAGCATATCAAAATTATTTCAAATTATTTCTAATGAGATTAAATATGATTTATATAAATCACCTGAAAACTCATTGGATCGGTTGAAGGTTGCAAAAAATCATGTAATATCTATATTGCATGCATCAGGCCCAGTGAACTGTTATAATGATAAATATATTTTTGATGAAAATAGTGAATTATCTAATATGAGTCAATATGATAAGGCATTAATGTATAGTCTGTTGAATGGGAGAAAAGTCACAACAAAAGAATTTGTTGAAATGGAATCTACGCATGATAGTATGCCATTTTCATATATAAGTTATGATCTTTTTGGACTTGATTTTGCATTAATTGATTTTAGGAAAGGGGTGCTTGTATTTATGCAAAACCTTGCTAATAATAAAGATAATATAAATACTATCGGCTGTTTGACATCAAATGTTTCGAATTGTTTGATGATGACATTGCTTTTACAACGTTTCTATTTTGATTCAAATGCAAATCAGAGGGAAGATTCTTCGTTTGTTAATCTTAGGAAAAATATAAAGCAAATACTATTGTCTTTACCTGATGAATACAATAATAATTTTTGTAGAGCTTTGTATAAGAAGCAAATGCCTTTTATATAACGAATTGAAATATAATCATTTATAGAGAGATCCTTGTGCTGTGTGTTATATTTGGTGTTCGATTCACTGGAATTTTAAATTCTCTGATCTTCGAAACCAATTCTACTCATAACTAACTTAAAGCTTGTTGTATGTGGATCTTCTTAAAAAAAGAGTATTTTCTACATTACTTAAAATATAATGTCAATGAATCAGCATTTAGTCTTACCCTTTTGTTCCCCAACTGCTAATTCTACTGGACTGTCAATGCGAACGTCCTGGAACGAAGCGATAAAAACGTGCCTCATCTCCAGAGATATTAATGACGTGATGATACTCTGGCTGCGTGCCTCCGTTTGTGATGCTAACCAGATGGATGGTATCTATAAAGCATGAAAACGCAACATGAGAAGAGATGAAAATCTAGCTGAAGGGAAGTAATTGTTTTTTATTTTTATTCATAGATTTTGATAAAATTTTTGTTACGCGTATGTTACGCGAAAATTTTTATAGGCCAGTAACTCCTTTAATATCAATAACATATAGCCTCGGTATGATATT
>CAISYK010000751.1 GCA_903889605.1 uncultured Bacteroidota bacterium | reverse complement strand
TAACATATCAACGCGGCCATAAAAAAAAATGTATACAGTACATCTTTGCGCTCCGAAATCCAAGCCACAGATTCAACATGCATGGGATGTATGCCGAAAAATAAAGCTGCAATTGCGGCAACAATTATTATATTGCCGCTTAGTAAAAATATAAACCAAAATACTAATGCTGTATTCAATAAATGAAACAAAATATTTGTAACATGGAATGTTTTAGCATTGTATCCTGATAACTTATAATCTACAGCTAAAGTAAGAATGGTAATGGGGTGGTAATTGTTGGATACATAATTTTCTGTTTTAAACATTTTTATTATGTTATCTCCTGAAACACTCTTAACTAAGGCGTTTTCGCCGATATATACATTGTCATCCCAGTTGGTAAATCCGTTTTTCAAAGATGGGTAAAACGCAATATAGGTAAGTAAAATAATGCCTGCAAGCCAAAGCAAAACTTGTGGTGAGCGGAGCCGTACCATAGTTTTATTGCTGCTTTGTTTTAGCTCCGAAACATAATTTATTGTAATGTTTCGATTTTGTTGTGATTTACCTTTTTTTATACTGCTCATAAAGTTTAAGCAAAAATAGAAAAAAAATATTTTATCGCGGTTTCTAGTCAAAATCAAATGAGTGTACAAAGGATCTACTATGATAAAAGCCTGCCCTTTCTTTTTTAAGAAAGGAAAACGCCCCAATAATATTCTTAATAAAAATTAATGCTTGAATGCAGTGTTGTTTAGGATGATAACAAATTCCGAAAACTTCAGCTTAAAGATTAAAAAAAAATAATTTACCTACCTGAAATGCATCACAGACCAATAGAGGTAGGTTTTGCCTTCCTGTCCGCGCAGCCAAATTCTTTCTTTTTTAGAAATATCGCTGGAATAATTCATCACTAAGTAATCTGTATCATTCAGTTTTTGTATGCCTGGAAAAGAACAATCTCCTGTGCTTGGAAAATCAAGAATATGTGTGAGGGAGAGGTCGTTTTTATTCAATTTGAATAATGAAGTTCTTTTTTTTGTAAGCGAATACCGAACAAGGTTGTATACTCTATGAGGCTTTTTCCCTTCTTTAGATCTATCGCATGGGCCGTCAAGGTTTCTGCGGGAAATGAGATAAATATCATTCTTGTGCTCAAATAACAAAGATGAGTCATATTTATACTTTGATTTTACATGGTGCCATTTATCTATGCTGTCTTTACTTGCTTTGCAGATGAGCGCTCCATAACCTTCGAGGCGCACTACGGAATAAAGTGTTCCTATGCTGTCAAATATGAATTCACCTTCTTCAGCGGTTTTTACGTTTATCTGCGGTTCTTTAGAAATTGGTTTGAAATGTCTCCCATCTGCACTGCTGAAGAGTCTGAGTTCACTTTGATGTTTATTATTGTACAAGTTTTTACCATAGTATGCCGAAAGAAGAAGTTTCCCGCCTTTTATCCTCAGGCGCCAAGGCACATAACCATCCATGCCAGTGCTGGCAGGTGATGTCCAGTGGTTGTTGCCGATAGTGGCCATTACAAACAATTCTTTCGGTTCAAATTTGAATCTTTTTGTCCCACCTTTAAAACAATAAAAATATAGTGAGTCATGCCAAATGGCAAAGCGGGGCTCTCGTAAGTCTGATTCTGTATTTATTTCATATTCAAAATCCCACTTTTTGAAATCCGCAGAACTTATAATATACATCCTTGTTTTTTTTGATGCAAAGTGAGTTGGAGCGGTTCTGAATGCATTATAATATCGGTCTTTGAATTTGATGATGTCAAGGTTGTTGCAGCTGTTCTGCAGAATTACCTCCGCTGGCATAATGGCAGGATCGCTGAATTTTTTCCAATCATCAAAAGTTATGTTTTGGGCTGAAGAAGTGCCATAAGAAAAAAAATATAAAATAGTGAGTAGGAAATTTATCTTGAAAAAAGAAAAGCAATCAAAATTGCTGGGCAGGAAAGTCATTTTCTTGTTTTTTTCAGTATACAATTATTTATAATAGTCAAATGTTTTATGGAACTATAGTGTAATTTCATGTCAAATTTTTTTCAGGTAATTTAATTTTTCAGGAAAAGTCCACTTAAAATTTGAAATACAAAAATAAAAATTCTAACCAAGGTTAAAATGCTCTGCTGCCATTTCTTGTATGGCAGTTCCAATAGCCAAAGATGCTGTTGCAGCGGGGGAGGGGGCATTCAGCACATGTATGGCATTCCCATTAACTTCAATTTTAAAATCATCAATCATGTTGCCTTCAGATGAAAGCGCCATTGCGCGAACGCCTGCCCTGCCTGGTTTCAAATCATCCATCTCTAAAGTTGGAATTAATTTGCGCAGGCGTTTTAAGAAAAATGTTTTAGAAAATGCTCCATGATATTCGTCTGCGGCAAACTTCAAATTTTTTGCAAAAAATTTCCATGTGCCGCCAAATGAAAGTGCCTCTGCAGTATCTTTTATTGAGAAATCAGTTTTTGTATATCCTTCGCGTTTAAATACAAATACGGCATTTGGGCCGCATTCTGTTCCGCCCTTTATCATGCGTGTAAAATGGACTCCAAGGAATGGATATTTTGAATTCGGAACAGGATAAATTAAGTTGCGCACTTTCCCTTTTCCTTTGTCGCTTAAATCGTAATAGTCGCCCCTGAATCCAACAATAGCCGTATCAATTTCTGCTCCTTCCTTTTTTGCTATCCTATCACTCTGCAGGCCTGCACAAGTAATAATAAAGGATCCTCTGAATTTTCCTTTAGGTGTTATAACATCCGTGAAATTTTCATGCTTTTCAAAAGCTGTCACTTCATGTTCTGTCAGCACTTTGCTTCCTTGAAACTTCGATTGTATCAATTCAGCATATTTTCTTGAAACATCGGCGTAATCAATGATACCGGTACACGGCACCCATAATCCTTCAATGCCTTCACAAAAAGGTTCAATTTCTTTTATTCGTTTTGAATCTATTTTTTCAATGCCTTCCACACCGTTTGCAATGGCATTATTTAATACGCGGTTCATGTGTTCTAATTCCGATTCCTCTGTGGCTACAACCACTTTGCCGCAAATGTCGTGCGGTATTTTATGCTCTTTTGCAAAAGCAACAAGCTCTCTGCGCCCATCCACGCATGTTTTAGCTTTGTATGAGCCAGGTTTATAATACATCCCGGAATGTATAACACCTGAATTATGCCCAGTTTGGTGAGCCGCAACTTCTTTCTCTTTTTCAAGAACCAGTATTTTTTTATTCGGATATTTTACATTGAGTTTGTATGCCGAAGCCAATCCTACAATGCCTCCGCCGACAATTATTATATCAAATTGATTGTTTTCCATGCAATTAAAAATTTCGACAAAAATAGTAAATTAGTTTGGTTTTGCGGGGCGTTGCCAATTCTTAAAAAAGAATGGGGCTGGCTTTCCTCTTCAATCTTTTCGCTCGTGCCTCACAAAAAGGATTTTCGCGGAATTTATCCAGAGCTTGTCGAAGGAATCCCTAACGCAGCATTTAGCATTGAAAGAGTCATTAATACATTTATGGGTATTTCACCGAAACTTTAGTACATTTATTCGCAATTGATAAAGTTAAATTAAATTCATCTTTAAATTATTTTAATGAATATTACGAAAAGAAT
Organism: uncultured Bacteroidota bacterium; assembly: GCA_903889605.1. Taxonomy (GTDB): domain Bacteria; phylum Bacteroidota; class Bacteroidia; order 2-12-FULL-35-15; family 2-12-FULL-35-15; genus 2-12-FULL-35-15. The sequence continues at coordinate 458 of CAISYK010000751.1, read as the reverse complement.
AAATAGTTTGAATTTTTATGGATTTCTTGCCGTATTTGCTTTGTTTATTGTGGTTTCTGAAAAACATGATGCTAATGCATTGGCCGCATCTTTTGCATTACCGGAAAATTGCAGCACCGAAATTGCTTTTGTCAGCGATACTCAGGCTCCTATCTGGGTAGAGAAATTATTTATTAAAGGAAACCATAATCTTGAAGCGGCAGAAATGATATTTATGGACATTTCTGCTAGACATCCTTTGGGGCTTTTTATAACAGGTGATGTAGTTTCATTAAGCAGTCTGAAAAGTAAATGGAGCAGAATGGATGCCTATCTTGCAGACTGCCGGAATAAAGGAATCCCCGTATACGCTGCTTTGGGGAACCATGAATTTATGGTGAATTCGGTAAAGGGAGAGAGAAATTTTCAGACACGATTTCCCGAGAATATTATTACTGGTTATGTAAAGGTTATAGACT
>CAISYK010000750.1 GCA_903889605.1 uncultured Bacteroidota bacterium | reverse complement strand
TATGGTCGATATGCACAAAAAAATTCTAAAAAAGTTGCGCAAAAAAGTCTATGTTCAAAAATATTTTTCGGAATGTGTCGAACGAAAAAAAATGTTGAACCGGTGATTGTTTTTTCTTTTCCCACTTATTGCTGCCAACGGTCAAATATGCGATGCCGTGCATTTGGCTTTTGAGCGTTTCGGCAAAGGTATAGCATATTTTATGTTGGCAGCAGAGCAAATTTTCTTTCGATTCAAGTATTTCGTCAAACCCGCGACAGTCCTATTACACGTAGATCGTAACGAGCAAACTAAAAAAAAACGCGGTCGAAATACGCTCCGGTCTTATTACACGTAGGTCGTAATGAGCAAACTAAAAAACCGTGCGGTCGAAACACGCTCCAGTCTTTCTACACACGGGTCGTAACGAGCAAACTTAAAAACCCTACGGTCGTAGTTTAGTTCCGAATAGCTTGTAGCTGCTGTTTAATAAATGCCTCTTGCTTTCAATATAGTCTGCTGTTTTAGGCGAAACAAGTCCTCTATGTAGTTTCCATATACAGCAATTGCCTTTCCTTTCTCTATTTTGTAATAAGGTTTTGGATACCATTGTTGAATATCGTCATTTGATAATTTGTCAATGGGATAGGACACTTCTTCTTTAAACTTAATTAATTCAGGTTTGACAGAAATTTCATTTTTAAAAGGATGATTATAGTCACCCGCAGCGTAAAGACTAGCCCAGTATCCATTGTCGGCCAGGTACACGTCAAAATATTGATATTTTTGATGGTAATATTTATTATTATTAGGCGTAACAAACAATAACACAGTATTAAATTCGGAAAATGCAGGAATTCCATAATGGTCGTAAGCGTAAAACGAAATGGTGTCTAACTTATAATACCCGTTTAAAATGTTTAATATTTTATACCTACAAAGAAACCTAGAGTCCATACCCGTTGTAACCGATATTAAAGTATCACCGTCCTGTATAATTGTATCATTAGGTATAACTTCAGGAGATGATATCACGCTGATTTTTTGGCCGACAAATACTAAAAGGCTGTCCTTTTTAGTCTGTCCGACAATTTGAAAAATTGAAAGTGAAAGAAATAAGAAAGTCAGAATGGATTTCATATTCGTTTAAATTGCATATGCTATTACTTGTCTTATCATTGTCATCTGGCTATTCCTTTTTTCTTTTTTTTCAATTGCTTTGCTGCCAACGGCAAGCTATGCGATGAGCGGATTTACGAGGAAGTATTTGTCCGCAGAGACAAATGCTTATTTGGAAAGCCACATACCAAATGTACTAAAATGCAAGCTTATAGCATAGGTAATGTTAAGTGCCGTTATATTTTATTTTTTTCATTCCGTTACAGTCTACCAACTATTCATAACACCCAGAATTCAAATTACCCAAATTTCGCAACATGAAGGTCAAATTACATCCAGTTCGTGACATAAAGATGTCAAATTACCCGCAATTCGTAACATAAAGGTCAAATTATACCCAGTTCGTGACATAAAGAAGTCGAATTAGCCCGCAATTCGTAGCATAAAGGTCATATTACACCCAGTTCGTGACATAAAATAGTCAAATTACCAGCAATTCGTAGCATAAAGGTCAAATTACACCCAATTCGTGACATAAAAGAGTCAAATTACCCGCAATTCGTAACATAAAGGTCAAATTACGCCCAGTTCATAACATAAAGGTCAAATTACACCCAGTTCGTAAATAAAAAGAAGTCTAACCGGCAATTTGTAACCTAAAGATCATATTACTCCCCATTTTATACCGTTAATGTTCAGTGTCTGATGAAAAAGTCTCCCCGATAAATATTTTTAAAAAGTCAACGAAAGACTGTCTACCCGAGAATTTGTGAAAGAACTAATAACTTTAAAATTTGCAAAAGAGTTTGTCAAGGTGCTGAAAGACAGTCTGCCGAGGACTTTCCATTTTCTGCGTAAAATTTCGTCGGATAATGGCACTTAACG
>CAISYK010000749.1 GCA_903889605.1 uncultured Bacteroidota bacterium | reverse complement strand
TACATGTTATTGTTTGCCATCACTTTACTCATCAATGCTGTAAATTCTGTCGAAATGTCTTTGTCGTCAAACGATATTAATTGTTTGAATCCCATTACATCGGCATAAAATTTGACCCAGGTGTCCATTTCGCCCCAGCCGACATTACCAACCATATGATCCACATATTTTAGTCCAACCGGTTCAGGCCTGTATTGAGGCTCCCAGCTGATAAAGCCTGGAAGGAAAACTCCTTTGTAATTTTTGCGCTCCACAAAAAGGTGGATTGTTTCTCCGTAAGTATGTATACCCGATAAAATAACTTCACCATTATCATCCTTTAGAACAGTAGGTTCCATGTATGGTTTACCTCCCCTGACAGTAGTTTCAGTAAACGATTTACGAGCATCATCAACCCAAAGAGCAACGAACTTCACACCATCGCCATGCAGTTTGCAATGCTCTGCAATAGAAGATTCAGGCCCCATAGCGGCTGTCAGTACAAGGGTAATCTTTCCCTGGCGAAGCACATAGGAAGTACGGTCAGTCAGCCCGGTTTCCAAGCCTGCATAAGCAAGCGGCTGAAATCCAAATGCTGTTTGATAATAATGGGCTGCCTGCTTGGCATTGCCAACGTAAAACTCAACGAAATCGGTACCGTTGATCGGCAGAAAGTCAGAAGCAGAGTTTTTTGCTGTGATATTAGTTTCGGAAGTAGTGTTTTTTGCTGTCATGTTAGTTATTAATTTTCTGATTTGTTAATTTGCTGCATTTTTAAAATATGTCTTATCATTTAAATTAGCCATGATTTAAAATAATCGGGATCTTCTATCTGAAGTGCCTGTTTTGTGATTTTTAATGGATTAAATGTATCCACCATTACGGCAAGCTCTTTAGTATCCTTGGCGCCTATGCTGCGTTCCACAGCGCCGGGGTGAGGGCCGTGAGGAATGCCTAATGGGTGCAGAGTTATATTTCCTTGTTTTATATTATTTCTGCTCATGAATTCTCCGTCAACATAATAAAGCACCTCATCCGAATCTACATTGCTGTGGTTATATGGTGCCGGAATTGATTCAGGATGATAATCATATAGGCGCGGAACAAAAGCGCAGATTACAAATGTCGAAGTTTCAAAAGTTTGATGAACCGGGGGAGGCTGATGAATGCGGCCGGTAATAGGTTCAAAATCATGTATTGATAATGCATACGGATAGTGATAACCATCCCAGCCGACCAGGTCAAAAGGGTGTGAGGCGTAGTGATAAGGCCATATCATATTGCCGCGCTTCACTTTAATTAAGAAATCACCTTTTTCGTCGTGGGTTTCAAGATCCTTGGGAGTCCGGATGTCTCTTTCACAAAATGGGGCATGTTCCTGTAATTGACCGGATTTATTCAAATATCGTTTAGGGAACCGCAGGGAAGTGAAGGATTCTACGATAAAAAGCCTGTTGTCTGATGTGCTGAATTCCATCTGGTAAATAACACCTCTGGGTATTACAAGGTGATCGCCGTATCCAAAAGAAATATTGCCGTACATGGTTTTCAGAACTCCTTTTCCTTTGTGGATAAAAATCATTTCATCAGCGCCGGAATTTTTAAAATAATAGGCGTTCATAGAAGTGCGTGGGGCTGCGAGGCTTATATGAACATCGTTATTGACAAGTATCGGTATGCGGCTTTCGAGATAATCGTCTGCGGCAGGAATATTAAAGCCGGAAAAAAGACGATTCTGCATATTATCATTTTCAGCAATGATGGGCGCAGCTGAATAAGCAGGATCAATTGAAGCCACCATTGTAGGCGGATGGCAGTGGTATACAAGAGAGCTGTTATCTGAAAAACCTTCAGTAGAAACAAGCTGTTCAGAATATATTTCCCCATTAGGCTTTCGGAAAACGACATGCCGTTTTGCTGGAACCTGACCAAGTGAAAAATAGTGCGGCATTTGAAATGTTTTTAGTTATGCAAATTTAGAACAATTCTAAATAAGAAATTGTTTCTAGGGAATATTTTTTTTAAGGCAGCTAAAAGTCGTTGCTTATATGTCGGATTAACAGGCGGTTACGTTGGTGCGGTATAACAAATATGCCGGGGGATAATAATGGATAAATATAGCAGGATTATGTTTTTAGGTCAAAAATATATGCGCAGATTTTTTTATTTTATCTTTTTGGGAGTGGGTAGGATTATTTTTGGAGATTACCAATCAACTCTGATAAAAGTTCTGCTTATGTATAAATTTTGTTGATTTTTTACGGTTCGTCTTTAAAGACAAATTGCCGGTCAAGGATTCTTTATTTAGCCTTTCAATATTGAACTCAGCTTTTAATTGTTCTGCTTTTACTTCAGTTTTATTATAATTTAAATCCTTTCTCCTTCATATTCATTGCAGTTAGGACCAACTCCGCAATTTCGGGCGGCAATTTTTGTAATTGTTTGTATTGCCATTTTCTTTCCGCTTCTATTGATTTACCTGCAATTTTCACCGCTTTCAAAGCATATAAGGCGGCTCCCATTGAATGATCGGCCATATGAGCCGTGGCTGCAGCATGTCCAACGGAACGGGCTACTGCTTTTGAAATCGGATTGGAAGACTCCCTTGCTGCAGCATGAGCGCCAACTGAAGCTTTCATGGCTTCACCAGTGGCTGCTTTATCCTTTTCCCATTCTTTTGCCGCATTCAGCGCGCGAATCAGCCGCTCGTCAATGTTCTTGTCAATCAGCGACAATACATGCTCTGAACACATTCTGCACCATTTAATTAATTTATGATGATTGTCCTTGGTCAGCGTTCCGCCTCTATGCACTGCAGCAAATCGTTTATCTCTCATTTCCTATTTACTAAATGCTAATATCCTACTTGCTTTTATCTATTTGCCAATTTATTCAGTGAGTCTCTTTAGAACAAAGGTACAATTAGAACAAGCATTATTGTTTTCCAAATTTCAACCGCAGTTATAAGTATTTAGTGGATTCCATATTGTTTTGATGAAAAATTCAAAACAAACAACGGCGTTTCAACTACTAATTTCTATCAATATAACCTTTGAACTTTATCACTACTCACCTTGCAATCCATCATTGTGTTTCCTTAACGAACCGTCTACTTTTGCATCCAAAAAATATTTTTATCTGCGTATGCAATAGTCCTTGCTTCGGCATTTATTATTCATCCGTGATTTCATTAAAATAAGGGAGGTATTATGAGAAAATTAAATTTGCTGATGGCATTATTTTTAATATTGCCTCCTTTCCTTTCACCAGGACAAGAAAAGGCTGCGAAACCAATAACCGCTGTAAATGTACAATCAATGGGTCCTCAGAAATTAGGTAATCTGCCGCCAGTCGCAGTGCCAATAAACAATCAACAATCAACATTAAAAATTCAGCTTGGGAAAAAGCTGTATTTTGATACAAGATTATCTAAGGACAACACTATAAGCTGCGCTACCTGCCACAATCCAGCAATGGGCTGGTCGGATGCAGGGCCAACGAGTGTCGGCATCCGCGGTCAGAAGGGCGGCCGCAGGGCTCCTCCGGTATCAAATGCGGCTTACGCACCGCTCCAGTTTTGGGACGGAAGAGCTCCTTCGCTTGAAGAGCAGGCTAAAGGGCCGATCGCAAATCCAATTGAAATGGGCAATACACATGAGTTAATGATCCAAAGTTTGCAGGGTATTGCCGGCTATGTAAAAGATTTTGAGCGTGTTTGGGGCAGTTCAATAGTAACTATTGATATGGCTGCAGAAGCTATTGCCGCATTTGAACGTACAGTTGTTACAACTGATTCGCCGTTTGATCGTTATGCGAGGGGAGACGAAAATGCGTTGACAAAAGCTGAAAAACAAGGCTTGGAAATTTTTAATGGTAAAGGCCATTGCACAGCTTGTCATTGGGGAAGTTACTTCAGTGACGGGCGCTTTCATAATCTGGGCGTTCAGCCGGCCGATATTTCTAAACAGGATGCCGGCAGATACGCTGTTACAAAAGACACCGCTGATATGGGTGCGTTTAAAACACCTACAATCCGTGATGTTGGATTAAGAGCGCCGTATATGCACGACGGCTCGGAAAAATCCCTTGAAGATGTTGTTGACCTTTACAATAAAGGCGGACGAACACACAACTGCAATCTCTCCCCATTGATTGTTCCCTTGGGGCTTACAAAATGTGAGAAAAAGGCCCTTATAACATTTATGAAAACAGCCATGAAAAGCATAAACCCCGAAGTTGCAGATGTTAAACCCGTTCCGGCTTCGGAATTACCTAAATAGAGTTTCCTCAATAACCAACAAATCGAGATATAGCCTACCTTCGCGGAGTAAAAATCAAAAACAGATGCAAGGTAAAACAGGCAGAAATTCAGTAAAGTCGTATCGCAAGCGTGCATCAACACCAG